>NZ_JBEOPT010000008.1:0-273255 GCF_040310325.1 Pseudomonas sp. HY7a-MNA-CIBAN-0227
GCGCAAGCGCTTGGGCTGGAAGACGCCGTACGAAGTGCATACAGGGGTGAGCGTTGCACTTATGTGTTGAATTCAGGTACCGTAGCTACCGCCAACAGCGCGGCCCAGGCCGATGCCTTGCTGCAACGTCAAGTTTTCGACCTGTGCTTCCTGGACCTGCGCCTGGGTGAAGACAACGGCCTTGATGTGCTAGCGCAAATGCGTATCCAGGCGCCGTGGATGCGCGTGGTCATCGTCACCGCCCACTCTGCTGTCGACACCGCAGTGGACGCCATTCAAGCCGGGGCTGCCGATTACCTCGTCAAACCCTGCAGCCCCGATCAACTGCGCCTGGCCACGGCTAAACAACTGGAAGTGCGCCAACTCTCGGCACGCCTGGAGGCCCTGGAAGGCGAAGTGCGCCAGCCCAAGGACGGCCTCGACTCCCATAGCCCGGCGATGATGGTGGTGCTGGAGACTGCTCGTCAGGTGGCCGGTACCGACGCCAACATCCTGATCCTCGGCGAATCCGGCACCGGTAAAGGTGAACTGGCCCGAGCGATCCACGGCTGGAGCAAACGGGCGAAGAAATCCTGCGTCACCATCAACTGCCCGTCGCTGACGGCCGAGTTGATGGAAAGCGAATTGTTCGGTCACAGCCGTGGCGCGTTTACAGGGGCCAGCGAAAGTACCTTGGGCCGTGTGAACCAGGCCGATGGCGGCACGCTATTTCTCGACGAGATCGGCGACTTTCCACTAACGTTGCAACCAAAATTGCTGCGTTTCATCCAGGACAAGGAGTATGAGCGAGTCGGTGATCCGGTGACCCGTCGCGCCGACGTGCGCATTCTGGCCGCTACCAACCTAAACCTGGAAGACATGGTCCGCGACGGTCGTTTCCGTGAAGACTTGTTGTATCGCCTGAACGTCATCACGTTGCATCTGCCGCCCCTGCGCGAACGCAGTGAAGATATCCTCACGCTCGCCGAGCGTTTCCTCGCGCGCTTCGTCAAGGAATACGCAAGACCGGCACGGGCCTTCAGCGATGAAGCACGTGAGGCGCTGCTCAACTACCGTTGGCCAGGCAATATCCGCGAACTGCGCAACGTGGTCGAGCGCGCCAGCATCATCTGTCCCCAGGAAAAGGTTGAGATCAGCCACTTGGGAATGGCCGAGCAACCGGCCAACAACTCACCGCGCATCGGCGCAGCGCTGAGCCTGGATGAACTGGAGAAAGCTCACATCGGTGCAGTGCTGGCCACCAGCGACACCCTTGACCAGGCGGCTAGAACCCTCGGCATTGATGCGTCGACGCTGTACCGCAAACGCAAACAATACAACCTGTGAGCTGTACTCTATGAAGCTTGCGATGAAACTGCGCACTCGGTTGTTCTTGAGTATTTCAGCTCTGATCACCGTTGCCCTGCTCGGGTTGCTGCTGGGTCTGGTGAGTGTCATGCGAATGGCCAAGACCCAGGAATCACTGATCCGCAGTAACTTCATCACCCTGGACCTGGGGCTAAAGCTGCGCCAGACTCTGGGTGACCAGTTAATGATCATGCTCAACGAGCGGCCGGACCAGGCCACACTACAAGCGTCCAAGCAGCAGTATTTCACCCTGCTGGCGCAAGGCATCGAACACGAACGCAAGGATGCCAAGAACAACAGCTTTACCCAGGCTAAAACCGATTATCTGAACTTCCTGCAAGCCTTCGAAGAAAGTGAAAATACGTCGCCATCGCTGCGCAACAACGACAAGCTCACCGCAAGCTTCAACGTGTTGCGCAACGGCCTGATCAGCGAACACAAGAAAGCCCTGGAAAACATCAACGATACTGAACAACAGTCAAGGGAACGGGCGCTATTGATTGCTGGCCTACTGGGGCTGGTGGGGCTGGCCGTGCTGATCATCGGCTTCATCACCGCCCACGGCATCGCCCAACGTTTTGGCGGGCCTATCGAGGCGTTAGCCAAGGCCGCCGACAAGATCGGCCAAGGTAATTTCGAGGTAACGCTGCCCATCTCCTCGGCGGCAGAGATGAACCTGCTGACCCGGCGTTTCGGCATCATGGCCGAAGCCTTGCGCCAGCATCAGGCAACCAACATCGATGAGCTGCTCGCCGGTCAGCAACGCCTGCAGGCGGTTCTCGACAGCATCGACGACGGTTTGTTGATGATTGACCGCCAGGGGCACCTGGAGCACCTTAACCCAGTGGCACAGCGCCAGTTGGGTTGGGACGCAGACCGCTTGGGACTGAGCCTTGGCGAAGCTCTCGGGCGTCCTGAGCTGGATGAACAACTGCACTTGGTACTTCGCGGCGGCAACCTGGAACGGGCGCCTGAAGACTTGGAAGTAGAGGTTGAAGGTGAACTGCGTCTGCTGACCTACAGCCTGACGCCCGTCAGCCATACCCAAGGGCATATCCTGGGAGCGGTGATGGTGCTGCATGACGTCACCGAGCAACGGGCCTTCGAGCGGGTGCGCAGCGAATTCGTGTTGCGCGCCTCCCATGAGTTGCGCACACCGGTCACCGGCATGCATATGGCGTTCGGGCTGTTCCAGGAGCGGGCGAAGTTCCCTCCCGAGTCTCGCGAAGCCGACCTGCTGAGCACGGTGAATGAAGAAATGCAGCGTCTGATGCAGTTGATCAACGACTTGCTGAACTTCTCCCGCTACCAGAACGGCCTGCAAAAACTCACCCTGGCGCCCTGCGATATCACCGATCTGCTTGAACATGCCCGCGCCCGGTTTACCGAGCAGGCTAATGTGCAAAACATTGAGTTACTGATCGAAGAGCAATCCCAACTCCCCAGGTTGCACGCCGATCAAGCGCAGTTGGAACGAGTGCTCGACAACCTTCTGGGCAATGCCTTACGGCACACCGCCGAAGGCGGACAAATCCGCTTGCAGGCACGCCGCCATGGCGAGCGGGTGATTGTCAGCGTCGAAGACAATGGCGAAGGCATCGCCTATGGACAGCAGGGGCGAATCTTCGAACCCTTTGTTCAGGTGGGACGCAAGAAAGGCGGCGCCGGCCTTGGCCTGGCGCTGTGCAAGGAGATCGTGCAACTGCACGGCGGCCGCATGGGGGTGTACTCGCGGCCAGGGCAGGGGACGCAGTTTTACATGGCGTTGCCGCTATAAGCTTGAACGGCAGGGTTCAAGCTTATAGCGTGCCGCTTGAAGCGTGCAGCTGACGCCCGTTCAACGCCTGCAAAATCGCCGCGCTTTCGGCGTCCGGTGTCCCGTCAAACAGCGACGCTCGGAAATGCATCTGGAACGCCGCCAGCACGTGCCGCGTGGCCACATCCAGCTCGCCTGTTTGCGGCGTCGCGTAGCCCAGTCGCGCCAACTCCTCCTGAAACCAGGTAATACTCGGCAGCTCGTTGGCATACTGCGCTTGAAAGCCCGCGACTACCTGGGCGTCCGGCCAAACCCCAAGCCCTTCATCGGCCAGGCGTTTCCAGGGGAACAACGGACCAGGATCCAGTTTGCGCAGTGGCGCGATGTCGCTATGGCCAATGATGTAGCGCGGGTCAATCTTGTTCCGCTTGCTGATGTCCTTGAGCAAGATCACCAACGACTGGACCTGCGCCTCGGAATAGGGATACCAGACACGGCCCGTCGGCGTATCGCGATAACCCTGATTGACGATCTCGATTCCGATGGAGCTGGAGTTGAGCCAAGTGCGGCCCAGCCATTCGCTTTCTCCGGCGTGCCAGGCACGCTGACTTTCATCCACCAACTTATAAATGGTGGCAGACGCATCGTCGCCAATCAGGTAATGGCTGCTGACCTGGCCATGAGTCAATAGCGCCAGCGAACGTTCCAAGGAAGTCGACGTATAGTGCACGATGACGAACTGCACACGGTTGTCGTAATTCGCCGAAGGATGGCTGGTATCCAGGCGAGGACCGCTCGCGCAGCCGGCGAGCATCAAAAACAGAAAGGCAGAGCACAGAAATTTCATGGCAGCAAACAGTACACTAAAGACGATAATGCAACAGTGTAACGTACCGCTTGCCGCCAAGAAGCCAAAAGCCAGCTTTTATACAAAATGGAACATTTTTCAGGCCATCTGCACCTGATTGCGCCCTGCGGCCTTGGCCCGGTATAGCGCCTCGTCGGCACGCTTGAGCGCCAAGTCACTGCGTTCTCCAGACTGAAACTGCGCCATGCCGATAGACATCGTGATTGTCACTCGCTCGCCCTTGAAGTGAAACGGACAGGCTTCGATGGCAGCACGCAGGGTTTCACCCAACGCCAACGCCTCGACCACGGTTGAATCAGGCATCAGCAGGACAAACTCCTCACCGCCAAAACGCGCGATAAAGTCAGTTGGCCTCAAGCGCTTGCTCAGCACGCTGGCAATGATTTTCAGCACCTTGTCGCCGGCCAGGTGGCCGTAGCTGTCATTGATGCGTTTGAAGTGATCCAGGTCCAGCATCGCCAGTGACAGACTATTGCCGCACTGATGCCAAGCGTTGACTTCATATTCCAGACGTTCGCTCCAGGCAGCGCGGTTGGGCAATCCGGTAAGCGGATCGATCAAGGCTTTCTGGCGCTGCACCTCAAGGTGCTCACGATAGCCCAAGGCCTCCTGCTCCATGTTGGCGACTCGTTCCGCCAAACCCTGCAATCGCGCGGCGACTTCGTGCTCGCGCTGGTCACGCTGCTGCTGGTGCTGGTCCATAGTGCCCAGCAACCCTTCAAGGTGGCTTTCCAGCACATGCTTGAGGCTGTCCAGGTCAGCAGCTTCCTGGACGCTGCTTTGCAGGCCATCCACCTGCTCGCGAATTTGCGTATCCAGCTCCCGTGCCGCCGTGCGGCTGTCGGCGTGCCCGTCACTGGCGGCCTGCAGGTTGCCCTGAAACGCTTCAAGACGCTCGTTAAGCTGCTTGAGGTAGGTCTCGAACTCGTGCTGACCGCTGTCGGTGATGGCCAGCATCAATACGGCCAAATCATCGAGGATCGGCAACAATTCGTACCAATTCAGTCCATGGGTGAGGCGCTCGCGCATGGCTTCGGCCTGGGGGCGGTAACGTTCAGGCAAGGCCAGGTCTTCCAGCAGGCCCAGCAGGGTATCTTCAATGTGTTTGGCCACTGAGCTGTAGGAAGGCTCAGGGGAGTCCGGCAGGGCGTAAATCACCTCTGGCTGCGGCCCTTCAGGGTCTATCTCGATCGACTCTTCAGCCATTACCGGCGGCAAGGACAGGCTACCGATCACCGTCAGTTCCGGCACGCTGGCCTGGACCTGCAGCGGTGGCGCCATGGCGGCGAGGGTACTCTGCGATGGCAGATCAGTCGCCACATCGACAGGTTGCTGCTGTTCTGAAACTTCGGCGACGTGCACCGGCACATCGATGAGCGGTGCCTGGGGCGCGGCGGCAATGAGTCGGGGAGTTTGCGGCGCATCGCTGGCGACCTTGACCGTGTCTATCATCGGCACACGCGCAGCATCAGGTACCGACTCAACGACCACAGGCGTCGCAACTGCCAGCGGTAGCGGGGCAAAGGCCCGCAACGCCTGTGTCAGTTCAGGCGCCAGGGCCGGCTTGGGCGGGCGGCTTACCTCGGCGGCAGGCTGTGGCTGGGCAGCAGGAGGCCGCGGCAAAGCCACCGTTGCCACCTGCGGCGCCTCTCCTGCGGCCTCTTTCGCGCCAAACAGGCGTTGCAACAGCCCAGGGCGATCGGGTTCGCCATCCACCTCCAGGTTATTCAAGGCTTGGCCTTGAAGGCCACTCAGCTCACTGAGCAGCAGCGGAATCTCCCGAGCCTGGCCAACGCGACTGTCCAACTGCTTGGCGAAGCTCTTCAGCGGGCGGCTCACTTCGCGGGGCAAGGGCAACGCCTGCAATTGAGTCACCAACGCCGTCAATGCCGTACCGATCTGATCAACACGGGTTTCGCGGCGCTGCTCGGAGTCCAGCACCGCTTTTTCCAGGCGCGGCAACAAAGCAGCCAATGCTGCGTCCATGTCGTCGGTGCGAACGACGTCACGCATCTCCTTCATGCACTGGTCAACCGCCCGATCAGTCCCCTCGGCCGCCAACGTGCTGCGCACCAGGCCACGACGCAACAGGTCGAGACGAGCGGCCCAACGGCGTTCGAGCTTTTCTTGTTGCTCGATGTTTAACAGGTACTTTTCTTTCCAGCGCTGGGCGTCGTCGCTCATGCAAGGGGTCCGCGAGGGCCAGGGCTCAACGCGGGCAATGCATCAGCCGTGAGCGAACCCGGCAGACGAATCTCTACCGCGACCGGCAGGTGATCGGAGATGGGTTGCGCCAATACCTGTACGCTTTCGAGTGTCAGGGTAGGGCTCAGCAGGATGTGATCAAGGCAACGTTGCGGGCGCCAACTGGGGAATGTGGCTTCAACTTGCGGAGCCAGCAACCCAAGGTCGCGCAACGGGGAATTCTGTAGCAGGTCACTGGCATGGGTATTCATGTCACCCATCAGCACCTGATGTTTGTAGTCGCCAATCAGCTCACGGATGTAGGCCAATTGCATGGTCCGGGCTCGAGCCCCTAGCGCCAGGTGCATCATCACCACCACCAGCGCCTCCGGCCCTTCGCCGAAACGCACGAGAATCGCACCGCGCCCCTTGGGGCCTGGCAACGGGTGATCCTCGATCGCCCACGGTTTCAAACGGCTGAGCACACCATTACTGTGCTGCCCGAGTTTTCCGAGGTTGCGATTGAGTTGTTGATACCAGTAGGGAAAGGCGCCCAACTGGGCCAGGTGCTCGACCTGATTGACATAGCCGGAGCGCAGGCTGCCGCCGTCGGCCTCCTGCAGGGCTACCAGGTCGAAGTCACCCAATAGATCGCCAATCTTTTGCAGATTGCCGGCACGCCCATTGTGGGGCAGCAAGTGCTGCCAGCCACGGGTCAGGTAATGCCGATATTTCTCGGTACTGATCCCCACCTGGATATTGAAGCTGAGCAGGCGCAGCCGGCTGTCTGCCGGCAGGCCCGTGGATTCCAGATGGTGTTCGTTGACCTGCGGATCATGCAGGCCTACGACGCGTTCGGTACCCCAACGCCGCATGGCGAGCCCCTTACTTGGCTGCGCGCTCTTTGGCGATCAGTTGGTCGGCAATGTTCAGGGTCTGCTCCGGACCACCGGAAGTGCCCAGGTCAAAGCGATATTTGCCGTTGACGATCATAGTTGGAACGCCTTGCACGCCGTACTTTTGCGCAAGCTCCTTGGCTTTGGTGATCTGACCCTTGATGGCAAAGGAGTTAAAGGTCGCAATAAACTTGTCCTTGTCGACACCCTGGGTGGCAACAAAGTTAGCCATATCGTCAACCTTGGTCAGTGGCTTGCGATCTTTCTGGATGGCCTCGAACACTGCGTTGTGGACCTTATGCTCGACACCCATGGCTTCCAGGGTCAGGAACAACTGGCCATGGGCATCCCATGCGCCGCCGAACATGGCTGGAATACGCACGAAGTTCACGTCCGATGGCAGCTTTTCGACCCACGGATTGATGATCGGCTCAAACGAGTAGCAATGCGGGCAGCCATACCAGAACAGCTCCACCACTTCGATCTTACCTGGCACGGAAACCGGCACTGGGTTGCTTAACTCAATATAGGTTTTACCCGCCTCAAGCGGCACATCGGCGGCTTGCGCGGTCATGCCGAAGAGGCTGGCAGTGACGAGAGCGGCGCTGAGGATCAGATTACGCATGCTTTACTCCTGGACAAATAAAGTCGCCTCGCGCGACCTTTATTCAGACAGGTCTACACGGGCATGAGTTCGTTAGTGTAACGGTAGCAGCCACAAAAAAGGGCGGCCTAAGCCACCCTTTTTATGCTCGCATCGATAGATTAATCGAGCGTTAACGTTGCAAGAGATGCATAGCCCCGCAACGTTTAGTCATCCCGGCCTTACTTGTGCAGGCCTTGGATGTAGCTCGATACCGCAGCGATGTCTTCGTCGCTCAGCTTACGGGCGATAGTACGCATGGTTTGAGCATCGCCATCGTTGGCACGGCCGCCGTCTTCCTTGCGGAAATCGGTCAACTGCTTGGCAATGTACGTAGCATGCTGCCCACCCAGATGCGGGAAGCCTGCGGCAGCGTTGCCGGAACCGTCCGGCGAATGGCAGCCGGTGCAGGCTGGTAGGCCTTTTGCCAGATCACCACCACGGAACAAGGCCTCACCGCGTTTTACAATTTTTGGATCGGCCGCACCCACACTGCCTGCCTGACTGGCGTAATAAGCCGCGATATCCGCCAGATCCTGATCACTGAGATTAGTCAGCAAGCCGGTCATTTCCAGGACAGTACGCTTGCCGTCCTTGATGTCGTGCATTTGCTTGGTCAGGTATTTTTCACCCTGGCCTGCGAGCTTCGGAAAATTGGGCGCCGGGCTGTTGCCATCCGGTCCATGGCAAGCACCACATACGGCGGCTTTCGCCTGGCCAGCAGTGGCGTCGCCTGCAGCATGGGCAACACCGGTGATGCCCAAGGTCAACAGCAGACTCACGATCAGTTTGTTCATCAGCTAATCCAACTACGGCTAAGGGTTAAAGAGTTATGGACCGGGTTTACTCGCTCATCCAACGGATGATGGCCTGGTAATCCTCGGTACTGCAGTCCATGCACAAACCACGCGGCGGCATCGCCTTGAAACCCTGGGTCACGTGCTGCACCAGCGTATCCATGCCTTGCGCCAGTCTCGGCGCCCAAGCGGCCTGATCACCCCGTTTGGGGGCGGTCGGCAACTGTCCGGCATGACAGGCCACGCAAGCGCGGTTGTACATGGCTTCCGGATCCTGTGTAGCCTGAGCGCTGTAAAACGGCATCAAGACACCGGCAGCTAGCAGCCATTTCGTCATACGACGACCTTTACAGGGTTTGAGAGCGTTTTGCGTTCTAATGCGCAATATAGGTCTTTCGCTCCCGCGAACTTCATCCTTCGCTTGGACAAAGCACACACAAAATCTGCGGCATTATATACTGGCGCTACTGAAACGGAAACGACACCGCTTGCCGCACCCATTCCCGGCACCGCCCACATCGGAAATCTCATGCAACTCAAGAACCCCATCCTCGGCCTGTGCCAACAGTCCACCTTCATGCTCAGCGCCGCCAAAGTCGACCAATGCCCCGACGACGAGGGCTTTGAAGTCGCCTTCGCGGGCCGTTCCAATGCCGGAAAATCCAGCGCGCTGAACACCTTGACCCATGCCAGCCTGGCCCGCACCTCGAAAACCCCTGGGCGCACACAGCTGCTCAACTTCTTCAAGCTAGACGATGATCGGCGTCTGGTCGACCTGCCGGGCTACGGTTACGCGAAAGTACCTATCCCGCTGAAGCTGCACTGGCAGCGTCACCTGGAAGCCTATCTGGGTGGTCGGGAGAGTTTGAAGGGGCTGATTCTGATGATGGACATCCGTCATCCAATGACCGATTTCGACCTGCTAATGCTCGATTGGGCAGTCGCCAGCGGCATGCCGATGCACATTTTGCTGACCAAGGCCGACAAGCTGACCTATGGCGCAGCAAAAAACACCCTGCTCAAAGTGCAGGCGGACATTCGTAAAGGCTGGGGTGATGCGGTGACGATCCAGCTGTTCTCGGCGCCGAAACGCCTGGGCCTGGAAGACGCCTACACCGTGCTGGCAGGCTGGATGGAGCTGGCGGACAAGGGTTCGGAAGCTGCTGGCGAGTAAAAGCTACAGGCAAAAAAAACCCCGGACTTCGCATGGGGAGGGGAAGTTCGGGGTCCAAGTTCCGGACCGCTAGGGCGGGATCCAGATATCTGCCAACACTTAACACAACATAGGAGCATTGAAGGGCTTCACCACCCATTCAGTAACTCTGAGTGACTTTTCATCGGTTAAGTTCCGGCGCTCCGGGAAACTATTGGAAATAACCGTCGGCTGTTTCCGATCTAAAAAGCTCAAAAGGGCGTGTTTGCGCGACAGCGTGCCGCAGCAAACGCCCTTCGTGGCGACTGATCAATGCGCCTCGTCCCAGTTATTGCCCACCCCGACTTCAACCAACAACGGCACATCCAGCGTCGCTGCGCTGCTCATGTGCAGGCGAATTTCCTCGCGAACCTTGTCCACCAGATCCTCGCGAACCTCCAGCACCAGTTCATCGTGCACTTGCAGGATGACTTTGGCGTCCAAGCCAGACTCAGCCAGCCAGTTATCAACCGCCACCATGGCTTTCTTGATGATGTCAGCGGCCGTGCCCTGCATTGGCGCGTTAATCGCCGTGCGCTCGGCGCCTTTGCGCAAGGCCGCGTTTTTCGCGTTGATTTCCGGCAAGTACAGGCGACGACCGAAAATAGTTTCCACATAACCCTGTTCGGCCGCCTGGGCGCGGGTGCGCTCCATGTACGCCAGCACGCCAGGGTAACGGGCGAAGTAGCGGTCGATATAGGCCTGCGATTGCTTGCGGTCGACGCCGATCTGCTTGGCCAGGCCAAAGGCGCTCATGCCATAGATAAGCCCGAAGTTGATCGCCTTGGCACTACGACGCTGATCAGTGTTAACAGCGTCCAGTTCCACGCCAAACACTTCCGCCGCTGTCGCCTTGTGCACGTCCAGGTCATTGCGGAAGGCGTGCAGCAGCCCTTCGTCCTTGGCCAGGTGAGCCATGATCCGCAGCTCGATTTGCGAGTAGTCCGCCGCCAGTAGCTTGTAGCCCTTGGGCGCGACGAAGGCTTGACGAATTCGTCGGCCTTCGGCAGTGCGGATCGGAATGTTCTGCAAGTTCGGGTCGCTGGAAGACAAGCGTCCGGTAGCCGCCACCGCTTGATGATAAGAGGTGTGAATTCGCCCGGTGCGCGGGTTGATCTGCTCCGGAAGGCGGTCGGTGTAGGTGCTTTTCAGCTTACTCATGGAGCGGTATTGCATCAGCACTTTGGGCAGCAGGAAATCCTGGTCTGCCAACTCGGCGAGCACCGCTTCAGCGGTGGAGGCCTGGCCCTTGGCAGTCTTGCTGAGAACCGGATAGCCGAGCTTCTCGTACAAAATCGCTCCCAGCTGTTTAGGTGAGCCTAGGTTGAACTCCTCACCGGCGATTTCAAAGGCTTCGCGCTCCAGGGCGACCATTTTCTCGCCCAGCTCGACACTTTGAACACCCAGCAACTTGGCATCCACCAGCGCGCCCTGGCGCTCGATACGTGCCAGCACCGGCACCAACGGCATTTCGATGTCCGACAACACGCTTGCCAGACTCGGGATCGCCGCCAGTTGCGCATGCAGGGTCTGATGCAAGCGCAAGGTCACATCGGCATCTTCGGCAGCGTAGGGGCCGGCCTGCTCCAGGGAAATCTGGTCAAAGGTCAACTGTTTGGCACCCTTGCCAGCAATGTCCTGGAAACTGACAGTGCTGTGGCCCAGGTATTTCAGGGCCAGGCTGTCCATATCGTGGCGGGTCGCGGTGGAGTCGAGAACGTAGGACTCCAACATAGTGTCGTAGGCAATGCCCTGCACCGTGATACCGCAACGCTGATCGCCGCCAATGGCGCAGTTAGCCAGAATATTCATGTCGAACTTGGCGTGCTGACCGACCTTGAGCTTGGCCGGGTCTTCCAGAATGGGCTTCAAGGCGCGCAGCACGGTGTCGCGATCCAGCTGATCAGGCACGCCCATATAGGAGTGGGTCAACGGGATGTAGGCCGCTTCATAAGCCTCGACTGCAAAAGACAGGCCTACCAGTTGCGCCTGCTGCGCATCAATACCGGTGGTTTCGGTGTCGAAGGCGAACAACTTGGCGCTGCCGAGCTTCTTCAGCCAGACGTCGAAACGCGCCTGGTCAAGGATGGTTTCGTACTTGATCTCGGTATCGACAACGACTGTGTCAGCTACTGGTGCCATCACGTCCTGACCGGCACGTTTGGCATCGCGCTGAACATCTTCGTACCAGCTCTTGAATTCCAGCAAGGTGTACAACTCAAGCAGCTTCTCGCGATCCGGCTCGATCAGGTGCAAGTCTTCCAGGCCAACATCCAGCGGCACATCGACCTTGATCGTCGCCAACTGGTAGGACAGGAACGCCATCTCCTTATGCTCTTCAAGCTTGGCGGGTAAGGCCTTGGCACCACGAATCGGCAGTGTCGGGACAATATCGAGCTGCTCATAGAGCTCCTTCAAGCCACCGTTGACCCCCACCAGCAAACCGGAAGCCGTCTTGGGGCCAATACCCGGGACGCCTGGAATGTTGTCGGACGAGTCGCCCATCAGCGCCAGGTAGTCGATGATCTGCTCGGGAGCGACACCGAATTTTTCCTTCACTCCCTCAACGTCCATGGCGCTACCAGTCATGGTATTAACCAAGGTAATGTGCCCGTCGACCAACTGCGCCATGTCCTTGTCACCGGTGGAGATCACCACTGGCCGGTCGGCGGCCGCGCTACTGCGAGCCAGGGTGCCGATCACATCGTCCGCTTCTACGCCTTCGACACACAGCAGGGGGAAACCCAGGGCGATTACGCTGGCATGCAGCGGCTCGATCTGCACGCGCATGTCATCGGGCATACTCGGGCGATTGGCCTTGTACTCGGCATACATGTCATCGCGAAATGTCCCGCCCTTGGCGTCGAACACTACCGCGAACGGGCTGTCCGGGTACTGCTTGCGCAGGCTTTTGAGCATGTTCAACACGCCCTTGACCGCACCGGTCGGCAGGCCTTTGGAGGTGGTCAGCGGTGGCAGCGCATGGAAGGCGCGGTACAGGTAAGAAGAACCGTCCACCAGGACGAGGGGGGCTTGGCTCATGAGCAGGATCAACCTTTTCGGCGGGTCAGGCGCTAGAATAGCCAGACCAATGACAACAAAGGGACAAGGTTATCATGCGCGCACTGAATCGCCTGTTGTTGACCGGCTTGATTACAATCGCTCCGATGGCTGCCATCGCGGCCGACACCGTCCCCTCGGGAGACCCGGACGTTACCATCCGCACCGAAGGCGACAAGGAGATTCGGGAGTACCGCCAAAACGGCTTCCTGTATGCGATCAAGGTCACCGTCAAGGGTGCCCCACCCTATTTTCTGGTGCGCGCGGACGGAACCGATGCGAACTTCATCCGCTCGGACCAGCCGGATATGCTGATCCCGTCATGGAAGATCTTCGAATGGAAATGATTTCTTAACTTTAATCGGCGCTGCGCACTGTGGCGCCCGTACTGGCAGTTTTAACCATGTCTGTGTTCACCCCCCTGGCTCGGCCCGAGCTGGAAACCTTTCTCGCCCCTTACGGGCTCGGCCGCCTGCTTGACTTCCAGGGGATTGCCGCTGGTAGCGAAAACACCAACTTCTTCATCAGCCTGGAAAAGGGCGAGTTTGTCCTGACCCTGGTTGAACGCGGCCCCGTCCAGGAAATGCCGTTTTTCATCGAGCTGCTGGACGTGCTCCACAAGGCCGGCCTTCCGGTGCCTTATGCCCTGCGCACCACCGACGGCGTGGCCTTGCGGGAATTGGCCGGCAAACCGGCACTTCTGCAACCACGCCTGGCAGGCAAGCACATCAAGGACGCCAACGCCCAGCACTGCGCGCAAGTGGGTGAACTGCTGGGTCATCTGCACCAAGCAACCCAGGCCAAGGTGCTGGAGCGCAAGACTGATCGCGGGCTGGACTGGATGCTCGACGAAGGTGCACAGCTGATCTCGCACCTCGATGAGGAACAGCGCCGCCTGCTGCAGGACGCACTGGACGAAATCCAGCAGCGCAAGGCGCAGATCCTGGCGCTGCCCCAGGCCAATATCCACGCCGACCTGTTTCGCGACAATGCGATGTTCGAAGGTACGCACCTGACCGGGCTGATCGACTTTTACAACGCCTGCTCGGGGCCGATGCTGTACGACGTGGCAATTGCCCTGAATGACTGGTGCTCGGATGCCGACGGTGTGATTGATGGCCAACGGGCACGGGCGATGCTGGGAGCCTATGCAGGTTTGCGACCGTTTACCGCCAAGGAAGCCGAGTTGTGGCCGACGATGTTGCGAGTGGCTTGCGTACGCTTCTGGCTGTCACGCCTGATCGCCGCCGAGACGTTTGCCGGCCAGGACGTGCTGATTCATGACCCGCGAGAGCTTCAGCAGCACTTGGCGCAACGCCAGCAGGTCAATACACCGCTGCCGTTCGCCCTGTAACAAACCGATTTTGCAGGGGCCTGCCTGGCTCCTACAACGACTCCAGGCACCCCGCTAGATCATTCCCCAACTTCTGCAGCACCTGCTCATAACCCTGAGCGGTAGCCGGCGTGTACCCTCCCAATGCATCCAGCTCTGCCAGCTTCACCGGCAAACCGGCCACCAACGTTTGCGCCAGGCGCGGACGCAATGGCGGCTCGCTGAACACACACGTCTTGCCAACTTCCTGCAAGCGGGCACGCATCGCCGCGACATGCTGTGCGCCGGGCTGCACTTCAGCGGCCACGCTGAACACGCCGGTGTGCTTGAGGCCGTAAGCATCTTCAAAGTAGTCGAACGCTTCATGGAACACGAAGTACGGCTTGCCGGCAACGCCAGACAAGCGCGCCTTCAAACGCACATCCAAGGCATCCAGACGGCCGTCAAAGGCTTGCAGGTTGCTCTGATAACGCTCGGCATTGGCCGGATCGGCAGCGCTGAGGTCCGCCGCCATGCGCGTTGCGATCACCCGGGCATTGATCGGTGATAGCCACAAATGGGCATCAAGGCTGCCAGGGCGATGATCGTGATCATGATCGTCGCCATCTTCGGAGTGGGAGTGGCCATCGTCGGCGAAGTGGCGCAGTTTAAGCCCTGGGAGGTCCTGAATGGCCACGGTCGGCAAGCTGCGACCTTTCAGGACTCGCGGCAGAAAGCCTTCCAGGTCGGGACCGATCCAATAAATCAGATCCACCGATTGCACACGCCGTACGTCGGAAGGACGCAGCGCGTAGTTATGAGGCGATGCTCCCGGTGGCAGCAACACCTCTGGGACCGCCACGCCGTCCTGCACAGCGGCCGCAATCAGTTGCAGGGGTTTGATACTGGTAAGCACCCGAACCTCGGCCTGAGCGGTGCCAGTAATGAATAAACTGGTGACGAAAACGACAAAAATGGGAAAAAGTCGGGACACGATAACCACTCAAGGGCGTAGGAACAGGTAACATAATAACGTCTCTCACAAATATCTGTCGCCGCTCATGCCCAAAACACCGCTTGCCAGCCGTCCCCATGACCACTCTCACTGCGTCCACAGCGCGCTGTCAGAGGCCGACGCCCTGTGCGCGCGTCAAGGCCTGCGCCTGACCGCCTTGCGGCGCCGGGTGCTGGAACTGGTCTGGCAAAGCCACAAGCCGCTGGGTGCCTACGACATTCTTGGCGTACTCAGCGAACAGGACGGCCGCCGTGCCGCACCGCCGACGGTCTATCGGGCGCTGGATTTCCTGCTGGAGAACGGCCTTGTGCATCGCATCTCCTCACTGAACGCCTTTGTCGGCTGCAATCACCCGGAACACGCCCACCAGGGCCAGTTCCTGATCTGCCGCGAATGCCACGCTGCCATCGAGCTTGAGCAAAAAATCATCAGCGACGCCATCATCAAAAGCGCCAGTGATGTCGGCTTCAACGTCGAAGGGCAAACCGTCGAAGTGGTCGGCATCTGCTCGGGTTGTCAGGGGGCTTGATGAGCACTGCGCTAATCCGCCTGGAGCAGGTCGGGGTCACGTTCGCCGGGCAAAGCGTGCTGGACAACATCCACTTGAGCGTCGAGCCAGGCCAGATCGTTACGCTGATCGGCCCCAACGGTGCCGGCAAGACCACCCTGGTGCGCGCCGTACTCGGCTTGCTCAAGCCCGACCGTGGCAGCGTCTGGCGCAAACCGAAGCTGCGTGTGGGCTATATGCCGCAAAAGCTGCATGTCGACCCGACCTTGCCGCTATCGGTATTGCGGTTCCTGCGTTTGGTGCCTGGCGTGGACCGCGCCCGTGTCCAATCTGCCCTGAAGGAAGTCGGCGCCGAACAAGTGATCGACAGCCCGGTGCAAAGTATCTCCGGCGGTGAAATGCAACGCGTGCTGCTGGCCCGCGCCCTGTTGCGCGAACCCCAGTTACTGGTACTCGATGAACCTGTGCAGGGCGTCGACGTCGCCGGCCAGGCCGAGCTGTACAGCCTGATCACCCGCCTGCGAGACCGCCATGGCTGCGGCGTGCTGATGGTTTCCCACGATTTGCATCTGGTCATGAGCACTACTGACCAAGTGGTGTGCCTCAATCGTCACGTTTGCTGCTCCGGCCACCCGGAACAAGTCAGCGGCGACCCGGCCTTTGTCGAGCTGTTCGGCAAAAACGCCCAGAGCCTGGCCGTCTACCACCATCGCCACGATCACGCCCATGACCTGAATGGCGCAGTGGTCGACGAAACCCCGGCCCCCCACACCCACGTTCACGGAGATAGCTGCAAGCATGGCTGATTTTCTGCTCTACGCCCTGCTGGCAGGCTTGGCTCTGGCACTGGTGGCGGGCCCGCTGGGCTCGTTTGTGGTCTGGCGACGCATGGCCTATTTTGGCGATACCTTGTCCCACGCCGCTCTGCTGGGCGTGGCCATGGGCTTTTTGCTGGACGTCAGCCCCACCATCGCCGTGACCGTCGGCTGCCTGCTGCTGGCGGTGCTGCTGGTGACTTTGCAACAGCGCCAGCCACTGGCGTCCGACACGCTTTTGGGAATTCTCGCCCCCAGCACCCTAGCGCTGGGGCTGGTGGTACTAAGCTTCATGCATGAAGTACGGATCGACCTGATGGCCTATCTGTTCGGCGACCTGCTGGCGATCAGCCCTACCGACCTGGCCTGGATCCTCGGCGGCAGCGCCGCGGTGCTCATTTTGCTGGTGACCCTGTGGCGCCCATTGCTGGCGATCACTGTCCATGAAGAGCTGGCCACCGTCGAAGGACTGCCCGTCGCAGCGCTACGCATGACCCTGATGTTGCTGATCGCCGTGGTGATTGCTGTCGCGATGAAGATTGTCGGCGTATTGTTGATCACCTCGCTGCTGATCATTCCCGCGGCAGCTGCCCAACGTCATGCCCGCTCTCCGGAGCAAATGGCGGCCGGCGCCAGCGTGCTGGGGATGATTGCCGTGTGTGGTGGTCTGGCGCTGTCCTGGTTCAAGGACACACCGGCCGGGCCATCGATTGTGGTCACGGCAGCCGCGCTGTTTCTGCTGAGTTTTGTCCTGCCCCGTCGAGGGGTGTAGACTTGCTCGCTTTTTGCGCAATTAGAGAGTCGCAGGAATGAAGCCGTTCACCTCCCGTTATCTGCTCCTTGCCGCATTTTCCCTGCTGCTGGGCGCCTGCCAAAGCACACCGCCCGTCGCCCCCGAGGTTCCGGATGCGCGGGCTACGGCCATCGCACAGCTGGAACAAAACCTCGCCAGCAGCGAACTGGCTACCGCCGAAGATCAACTTGCCGCGTTGCAGGCCCAATCGCCTAACGATCCGACGCTGGAACCCTATCAGCGTCAATTGGCCGAAGCCTACTTGCAGCGCAGCCAGATCGTCCTGCAAAAAGGTGATGTCAACGCCGCAGCCACGGCCCTGAGCCGCGCCCGGGCGTTGATGCCCAAGGCACCGGCGCTGACCGGTGGCGTCAACAGCGCCATCGCCCACGCCCGTAAAGCGGAACTGGATAAAGCCGAAGCCGCGCTGAAGGCTGCCGAAGCCAAGCCACCGGCCAAGGTCATCGACCCGGCCGCTGAAAGCACTACCGTGGCACTGAACCTCACCGACATTGAGAAATTGCGCCATCAACTGGATGCGATTGCCACCGATGTGGTGAATTACCAGTGCGACGTCAGCATCCAGGCGCCGCGCACCGAGGATTACCCGTGGCTGGCCACCTTGCTGACCAAACGGGTGAAACGGATTGACTCGGGGTATGACCTGAAGATTCACCGGCAAATTCTGAAAAATATCCCAGCTCAGGTTGTGCTGATTCCGCGCAAGCCGGACTGACGCCAATCACTGTAGGAGCGAGCTTGCTCGCTCCTACAGTTTTAATCGCAGTTTAGGCCGGAATAGCCTTGGCCTTAGGCTCCCGATCCCAAACCCGATGTTGGGCAATCGCCGCAAAAAACGCCTTCAACGCCTTGGCATCCCCGCCGACAATCAACCCCGCATCCACCTCCAGCTTCAACACATCCAACAATTGCTTCGCCTCGCCGGCCAACGCAATCGCCTTCAAATGCTTGTACGCCTCCAGCAGGTAATGCAGAGCCACGCCATCGCCGCTCAACGCCTGCACCGACTTCGCTCCGCCCGGCACAAACACGGCATCGAACGCCACAGACGGCGAGCCTTCCATCGACGCATCCACCGGCAGGCTCTTGCCATCGGCGGTGGTCACCGGTGCCGACGTCGGCCCCAGTAGCTTGGCGTGTGCACCTTGCGCCATCAGCGCCTTCTTCAACGCATCAATTGCTGCGCCATCAACTCCGTTGGCCGCCAGAATCGCCACTTTGCGGGTCTTGATATCACCCGAAAGCAAGTTGGCCTGGCTCAACGCCGGCGAACGCTCAGGAGCCGTCTTGCGCTCAGGCAGCGTGCCTTTTTTCGGCACTGGCAAGCCGAGGTTCTGCGCAACACGCTTGGCCAGTTCCAGGTCAATATTGGCCAGGATCTCGTTGACCTGACGGGCACGGATAAACTCGCGCTCCACTTTGCCCAACTCAAAGCTGTAGGCGGCAATGATGTGTTCCTGCTCGGGCTTGCTCATGCTGCGGAAAAACAACCGGGCCTGGGAGAAGTGATCGCTGAACGATTCACTGCGCTCGCGGATCTTGTGGGCATCGACGCGTTCTGGATAGGTTTCAAACCCGCCGTCTTGCGCAGCCGGCGGGGTTTCCTTCGGCCACCCGCCATCAATCGAGTTCGGCTCGTAGGAGGCGCGCCCCTTGTCGATGGTAGTGCGGTGCATGGCATCGCGCTGGCCGTTATGGAACGGCGATACCGGGCGATTGATCGGCAACTCATGAAAGTTCGGCCCGCCCAGTCGGCTGATCTGCGTGTCGGTATAGGAAAACAGCCGGCCTTGCAGCAGCGGATCGTTGGAGAAGTCGATGCCCGGTACGATATGCCCAGGGCAGAACGCCACTTGCTCGACTTCGGCAAAGAAATTGTCCGGGTTGCGGTTAAGCACCATCTTGCCCAGCGGCGTGATCGGCACCAGTTCTTCAGGAATCAGCTTGGTTGGGTCGAGAATGTCGAAGTCGAACGTGTGCTCGTCTTCCTCGGCGAGGATCTGCACGCCCAACTCCCATTCCGGGTAGTCGCCGCCCTCGATGGACTCCCACAGGTCGCGACGATGGTAGTCGGCATCTTTACCTGCAAGCTTTTGCGCCTCATCCCACACCAGCGAGCAGGTGCCAACGGTCGGCCGCCAGTGGAATTTGACGAAGCTGGACTTACCTTCAGCGTTGATCAAACGAAAGGTGTGAACGCCAAAACCTTGCATGCTTCGTAGGTTTTTTGGAATCGCCCGGTCAGACATCGCCCAAATCACCATATGGGCCGATTCCGGCTGCAGCGAAACAAAGTCCCAAAAGGTATCGTGGGCCGAACCGCCGGTAGGCATCTCGTTATGCGGCTCAGGCTTTACCGCATGGACGAAGTCGGGAAACTTGATCGCGTCCTGAATAAAAAACACCGGCATATTGTTGCCCACCAGATCGAAGTTGCCTTCTTCGGTAAAGAATTTCACCGCAAAACCGCGCACGTCACGCACGGTATCACCAGAGCCCCGAGGGCCCTGCACAGTGGAAAAGCGGGTGAAGACCGGGGTTTTATGGCCAGGGTCTCGCAGAAAACCAGCCTTGGTCAGCGCCGAATGGTTTTCATAGGTCTGGAAATAACCATGAGCACCGGTGCCACGGGCATGAACAATGCGCTCCGGGATGCGCTCATGGTCAAAGTGCGTGATTTTTTCACGCATGATGAAGTCTTCCAACAGCGAAGGGCCTCGGGAGCCGACCTTCAAGCTGTTCTGGTTGTCGGAGACTTTTACACCTTGATTGGTACGCAGCGCCTGGCCCGTTGCGTCGGAGCGGAATTTTTCCAGGCTGCGCAGCTTCTCATTGGTGTTGCCACGGTCCAGGGTGTCGGTACCCGCCAGTTCGCTCTTGGGCGGGGTCACTGGTTTTTTAGTGCTCATCAGACAAAAACTCCTCGTTTGCGTAGGCCAGAGCGATCCCCGGCTCTTTTTGAGCAAAACCCCAGGCACGGCACCTGGGTATTTCGAGTTGCTTAAGTAGTGACTGACACTGTTTTGGACCGTTCCTTTTTTATGACCTTTGATCGTGTTATTGCCAAATCGCTGGTCGGATGCGAAATAAATGCTAAGAGCCTCTATACGGACAGGCTAAAATGCGCGCCCGGCTAACCGCTGATCCCTTTTTAATGCGCCCCACAAGGTTCGCTACGTGATCGAGTTTCATAACGTCCACAAAACCTACCGGGTCGCCGGTAAGGATATCCCCGCGCTGCACCCCACCAGCCTGCGGGTCGAGAATGGCCAGGTGTTCGGCCTGATTGGTCACTCTGGCGCGGGAAAAAGCACGCTGCTGCGCCTGATCAATCGCCTGGAAGAGCCAAGTGGTGGCCAGATCAAGGTAGATGACGAAGAAGTCACCGCCTTGGATGCCAACGGTTTGCGCCGTTTCCGGCAGCAGGTCGGGATGATCTTCCAGCACTTCAACCTGCTGGCCTCCAAGACTGTCGCCGACAACGTGGCGTTGCCACTGATCCTGGCGGGCGAATTGTCGCGCCGCGAGATCAACCAGCGTGTTGCTCAATTGCTGGAGCGTGTCGGCCTGTCGGACCACGCCAAGAAGTACCCGGCCCAGTTGTCCGGCGGCCAGAAGCAACGCGTCGGCATCGCCCGCGCCCTGGCCACCAAGCCGAAAATCCTGCTGTGCGATGAGGCCACCAGCGCCCTCGACCCGCAGACCACCGCCTCAGTCCTGCAATTGCTGGCCGAGATCAACCGCGAGTTGAAGCTGACCATCGTGCTGATCACCCATGAAATGGACGTGATCCGTCGGGTTTGCGATCAGGTGGCTGTGATGGACGCCGGCGTCATCGTCGAGCAAGGCTCCGTGGCTGACGTATTCCTGCACCCCAAGCACCCGACCACCAAACGCTTCGTGCAAGAGTCCGAACAGGTCAACGAAGGCGAGCAGCGTGATGACTTCGCCCACGTTCCTGGCCGCATCGTGCGCCTGACGTTCCAGGGCGAAGCAACCTACGCGCCGCTGCTCGGTACTGTCGCTCGCGAAACGGGCGTGGACTACAGCATCCTCGCCGGCCGTATCGACCACATCAAAGACACTCCCTATGGGCAACTGACCCTGGCCATCACCGGCGGCGACATGGATGCAGCGTTCACCCGCTTCACCGCGGCCGATGTCCACATGGAGATCCTGCGTTAATGGACGATTTACTGCATTACTTCGACCAGGTTGACTGGACGGACATCTGGGTCGCCACCGGCGACACCATGCTCATGCTCAGTACCTCCCTGCTCTTCACCGTGCTGGTAGGCCTGCCGCTGGGCATTCTGCTGTTCCTGTGCAGCCCACGACAATTGCTGGAGCAGAAAACTACCTACTCGGTACTGGCCTTCGTGGTTAACGCGATACGCTCCCTGCCATTTATCATCCTGTTGATTGTGATGATTCCCACCACCGTCTTCCTTACGGGCACCTCCCTGGGCGTGGCCGGCGCGATTCCACCGCTGGTGGTCGGCGCGTCGACGTTCTTCGCCCGGCTGGTGGAAACCGCCCTGCGCGAAGTGGATCGAGGCATCATTGAGGCGACGCAGGCCATGGGCGCGACTACCCGGCAGATCATCATGAACGCCCTGCTACCCGAGGCGCGTCCCGGCATCATCGCGGCCATCACCGTCACAGCCATCGCGTTGGTGGGTTATACCGCCATGGCGGGCGTGGTGGGTGCCGGCGGCCTGGGCGACCTGGCAATCCGCTATGGTTATCAGCGCTTTCAGGACGACGTAATGGTTGTCACCGTGGTGATGCTGATCGTGCTGGTGCAAATTCTACAAACCATCGGCGACAAGCTGGTGACGCACTTTTCTCGAAAATAACGGCCATTCCCGGCCAAAAGTTGGCCAATGTCCGAATAAGGAGCTTGCTGGATGAAAAAACTACTGGTTGCTTTTGCCGCCGTTGCCGCGTTTTCCGCCCACGCCGCCGAGACCCTGACAGTCGCCGCGACGCCGGTGCCTCACGCCGAAATCCTCGAATTCATCAAGCCAGCACTGGCCAAGGAAGGCGTTGATCTGAAGGTCAAAGTCTTCACCGACTACGTTCAGCCGAACGTGCAAGTGGCCGAAAAACGCCTGGACGCCAACTTCTTCCAGCACCAGCCGTACCTGAATGAGTTCAACAAGGCCAAGGGCACAAACCTGGTGAGCGTTGCCGGTGTGCACCTGGAGCCATTGGGCGTCTACTCCAGCAAATACAAGTCCCTGGCCGAGCTGCCAGACGGCGCCAATGTGGTGATCCCCAACGACGCCACCAACGGCGGCCGTGCGCTGTTGCTGCTGGAGAAAGCCGGCCTGATCAAATTGAAGGACTCGACCAACATCCTGTCGACCATCAAGGACATCACCGAAAATTCGAAAGGCCTGAAATTCCGCGAACTGGAGGCCGCCACCATCCCGCGCGTGCTGACCCAGGTCGACCTGGCACTGATCAACACCAACTACGCCCTGGAAGCCAAGCTGGACCCGTCCAAGGACGCCCTGGTGATCGAAGGTAGCGACTCGCCTTACGTCAACATCCTGGTAGCGCGCCCGGACGACAAGGACTCGGACGCCATGAAGAAGCTGGTCGCAGCCCTGCACAGCCCAGAAGTGAAAGCGTTCATTCTTGAGAAGTACAAAGGCGCAGTATTGCCAGCGTTCTGATCCAAAGCTGAAACAACAAAAACCCCATCCTACTTACGTCGGATGGGGTTTTGTTTATTTACGCTGCAACAAACCTGGCAACTGCGCCACCAGCTTCTGGTTGTTCAGCGGCGCCCGGATAAAGCCACGCTGAGTACCGTCCGGGCCGACTAGCGCCAGGTTGCCACTGTGGTCGACGGTGTAGTTGGGCTTGCTGGTATCAGCAGGAATAAACGGGATGCTCACGGCGTTGGACACTTTCTGCACATCGTCCACATTGGCGCCCGTCAGACCCAGGAACTGCGGGTCGAAGTAACCCAGGTACTGCTTGAGCTGCGCCGGAGTGTCGCGATGGGGATCGATGCTGACCAAGACAATCTGCAGCTTATCCACCACATCCTTGGGCAGCTCACTCTTGAGCTGCCGCAACTGGGCGAGGGTGGTGGGGCAGATGTCCGGGCAGAAGGTGTAGCCGAAGAACAGCAGGCTCCACTTGTCCTTCAACTCGTTGATCACCACCGGCTGGCCGTCTTGGTTGGTCATGGTCACGGGCGGCAATTGACGACTTTGCGGCAACAGGATAATCCCTGCGTCGATCAACGCCGTCGGATCGCCCTGGCCCTTGCCAGACAGTACTTTGTTAACGGTCAGGCCCATGATCAACGCCACCAGGGCCACCAGAATAAAGACAGTTTTTTGAGTTCGAGTCATAGGTTCAACAATAAGTAGTGGTCTACGAGCAGGGCGATAAACAGTAAAAACAGGTACCAGATAGAGTACTTGAAGGTGTTGATCGCCGCGTGCGGCCGACTACCACGGTACAGCACCCAGGCCCACTGCAGAAAGCGACCGCCCAGAACCAGTGCACATCCCAGGTACAGCAACCCACTCATGTGGATGACATAGGGCATCAGGCTGACCGCCAACAGCGCGAAGGTGTACAGCAGGATATGCACCTTGGTGTAGTGCTCGCCGTGAGTCACCGGCAGCATCGGGATATCGGCCTTGGCGTATTCCTCCTTGCGATGAATCGCCAGGGCCCAGAAGTGCGGCGGAGTCCAGGCGAAGATGATCAGCACCAGCAGCAACGGTTCGGCGCTGACGTGGCCGGTGACCGCCACCCAACCCAACAGCGGCGGCGCGGCGCCAGCGAGGCCGCCGATGACGATATTCTGCGGCGTCGCCCGCTTGAGAAAGCCGGTGTAGATCACCGCATAACCCAGCAGCGAGGCCAACGTCAGCCAGGCCGCCAGCGGATTGGTAAATGCCAGCAGCAGCGCAAGCCCACCCACCGCCAGTGCCATGGCGAAGGTCAGGGCAGCGGCCGGTGATACCCGACCTTCGGCCAGCGGACGCTTGTGAGTACGCGCCATCACCGCATCAATGCGCCGGTCCACCACATGATTGACCGCGGCCGCACCGCCGGCACACAGGGCGATCCCCAGATTGCCAAAGATCAGTACCGTCCACGGCACGCCGGCGCGAGTGGCGAGGAACATGCCCACCAGCGAGGTGATGAGCATTAGCACCACCACCTTGGGCTTGGTCAGCTCCAGGTAATCACGCCAGATCGCCTGACTGTGGCGCTCGCCGATCAAGGTCGCCATGGCATCTCTCCTTTAATAGTTATGAGGCCCGAAACCTGTCGACGCGGGCTGAAGCGCCAGCCCCACGGCAGTTGATGCCTGACCCGGACCAGACTGGTTCGTGCGTGATAATTGACCAATACCAGCGTCAGCAATAAAGCTGCGCCGCCGGCGTTATGAGCGACTGCCACCGGCAGCGGCAAGTGGAAATAGACGTTGCTCAGGCCAAGGCTGATCTGTGCCGTCAACGCCACCAGCAGCAGACCAGCCAAGCGCGTCATGCCGACCGCCCTGAGCTGCCAGGCCAGGCCCAGCAACACGACCGCGACTATCACGGCGCCAATCCGGTGAGTCAGGTGAATCGCGGTGCGCGCATCACTGTCCAGTTGCCCTCCCAGGTAATTGGGGCCGATGTGCTGGGTCAGGTGAAAGCCATTGGCGAAATCAGCGGCCGGCCACCACTCCCCATGACAGGTGGGCAGGTCGATACAAGCCACCGCCGCATAGTTGGAGCTGACCCAACCGCCCAGGGCAATCTGACCGATCACCAGCACCAACCCGGCGGTGGCCCAATATTGCAGGCGCCTGGGCACAATCAGCGCCGGCAACACACCAGACAATCGCAAGGTCAGCAAAAACAGCAGGCTTAAGGTCGCAAATCCACCCAACAGGTGCCCGGTGACCACTTGCGGCCAAAGCTTGAGGGTCACCGTCCACATGCCAAACGCCGCCTGGGCGATCACCACCGCCAGCAGAAACAACGGCAACTTCAATGGCTGCCCCGGATGACGCCGATGGGTCCAGGCGCGCGCGGCCAGCAGGGCGATCAACAACCCCAGCGTGCCGGCAAAGTAGCGGTGGAGCATCTCGTTCCAGCCCTTGTCGGCCTCCACTGGAGCGTCCGGAAAATGCAGCTCGGCATGAGCCAGTTGGGCTTCGCTGTTCGGCACGCTGATAAAGCCGTAGCAGCCCGGCCAATCCGGGCAACCAAGGCCGGCATGGGTCAGCCGGGTATAGGCACCCAGCAGCACCACAATCAGTGCGAGCAAGGTGGCAAACAACGCGAGGCGAAATCCAGGTTTGGCCATGACGATGCCCTTATCCGATATTCGACAGTTTCAACAACAGGCGCAGGTCGTTCAGTAAATCCTTGCCCTTGACCCGAGCGTCATAGCGCAACACCAGGTTGCCGTGGGGATCAACTACCCACAGTTGGGCATCACCGCTGCCCTGGGCCGCAGCGTCCTTGTTGAAGGTCGGCAGGTCCAGCGGGTAGCGCTGCAATTGTGGGTACTCAACCTTGAGCTTTGCCTCGTACTCGGTACTCACCGGTTGCGCGACGGCCAAGGCATGACTGGCGCGGGAGGCATCGCGACCCAGGCCGATTTGCAGTTGGCGCGCCAGGTACACCAGTTGCTGGCAATCGTTAGCGCAAGCCGCAGGCGCGGTGACCAGCAACTGCCAGCGCTCCTCGCTTGCCTGCACACCGATGTCGGCGCGGGTCTGGCCATTGCCGATCAGTTCACCGTGATAGCTGCGGTTTTCCGGTACCCAGAACTGCAGTTTGTACATGAAGGTGGCCAGCACCATCGGGCCGATCACCATCAGCACGATCAGGATCAGTTGCCAGCGCCCCTTGCTACGACCGGGCAACTGCGACGCGTCAGATATGTTGAGTGGATTCATGGCCGCTCCCATGGTGCTTCTCCCTTGCGTTGTGCCATCCGAGGTAGAGGTAAAGACCGAACAGCGCCACCGCCATGGCGAACCACTGCACGGCATATCCCAGGTGTTTTTCCGGCCCCATGGCGACAACAGGCCAGTTGGTTTCGTAGGTCGCAGGACCCTCTTCAGCCCGCAATTCATAGGTAAACCCGCTACGCCCCAACTCCGCCCATAGCGTGTCGGGATGCAGCGCTGTCAGCAGTCGCGGCCATTGCGCACCCGCCGGGTCCGCGTGCAGCTGGAAGGTCGCGCCAGGAGCAACATAGACCCAGGCATCGACATTCAACGGTTGTTCGGGCGTGGTGAAGGCTGGCGGCGTGCGTCGATCCGGCCAAGGCAGCCAGCCGCGATTGAGCAGCAGCCAAAGACCGCTCGCCTGGTCATGAAAGGGTTGCAGCAACTCGACGCCGACCTTGCCGTCGCGCATGCGGTTATCCAGCAGCACGCTGTGGGCGGCGTCGAACTGTCCGCGCAGATGTACACGGCGAAAGGCCGGATCAGCACTGGCGCTCAATTGATCACTGCTCATCGGCTCGCCAGCACGGCGCTCGGCGTAGCTTTCCAGCAGCACCTGTTTTTCCTGCCCACGGGACAATTGCCAGAAGCCGAGCCACACCATCAGAGGCAGCAGCACAAACACCACCAGCGTCGGCGCAATCCCGGGGCGAAAACGTTTCATGGCGTTGCCGCAAAGGTCGACACTGCGCTGGCTATACTGAATCTCATTGCCCGCCCCTCCAAATAAAGAGTCCAGGAGCCTGACCATGCTCAAAGCAGCTATTGCCCTGATGCTGATCGCTACCGTTGTGAGCCTGTTCAGTGGCTTATTCTTTTTGGTCAAGGACGAGGGCAACTCCAACCGTCTCGTCACTGCCTTGACCGTACGTGTCGTGCTGGCCGTGATCACCGTGGTACTGATCACCTGGGGCTTCTACAGCGGCCAGTTGGTGTCCCACGCGCCGTGGTAAGGCGCCTCAGAGCACGTAAACGAAGAAAAACAACCCGATCCACACCACGTCGACAAAGTGCCAATACCAGCTGGCCGCCTCGAAGCCGAACTGGTGCTCAGCATTGAAATGCCCCCGCAGAACGCGCATCAGCATCACAAACAGAATGATGGTGCCGATGGTCACGTGGGCGCCGTGAAAACCCGTCAGCATGAAGAAGGTCGCACCGTACACGCCGGAACCCAACGTCAGGCCCAACTCCTTGTAGGCGTGGATGTATTCCTCGGCCTGAAACCCGAGGAATGCCATCCCCAGCAGAACGGTGATCGCCAACCAGATTTTCAACGCGCCACGATGACCCTTGCGCAGGGCATGGTGGGCGATGGTGATGGTCACGCTGGAGCTGACCAGCAGGATGGTATTGACCAGCGGTAGGCCCCACGGGCTGATGGTGCCTTCGGGTGCCGGGAAGAGTTTCGGGTCGGGGTTATTGAGCAGCGGCCAGGCGAACTCGAAGTTCGGCCAGAGCATGTGCGCCACACCCTTGGAGCCCTCACCGCCCAGCCACGGTCCAGACATGTGGCGCACGTAAAACAGCGCACCGAAGAAGGCGATAAAGAACATCACCTCGGAAAAAATGAACCAGGTCATGCCCCAGCGAAAGGAACGGTCCATCTGCGCGCTGTACAACCCGGCACGGCTTTCCTTAATCACCGCACCAAACCAGCCAAACATCATGTAGGCCAGTAACAGGCCACCGACGAAAAAGATCAGCGGGCCATGGGACTCCGGACGTGCCGCCTTGAGGTCGTTGAACCACACGCCCAGGCCGTACACTGTGACCAGCATGCCAATCGTGGCAATTATTGGCCATTTGCTTTGCGCTGGTACGTAGTACGTATCATGAGTTGGCATGTATTCGTTCTCCTAATCGAGCCCGCAGGCACGCCTAGCCGCCGGTATGGACAGCCACGGGCGGTTGGCGCGCGGTGATATCGAACAGCGTGTACGCCAGGGTCAAATGCTTCACATCCTTGGGCATGTCGCGATCGACAATGAAGCGCACCGGCATCTCGATGCGCTCGCCTGGCTGCAGCACTTGCTGGGTGAAGCAAAAACACTCGGTCTTGTGGAAGTACATCGCCGCTTCGGCCGGGGAAATGCTCGGGATCGCCTGCGCAGTCATCGGCTTATCGCTGGGGTTAAAGGCGACAAAAATCATCTCGTTGACCGCACCGGGGTTGACCACGATTTCGTCGGCCCTGGAGTGAAACTCCCAGACCATGTCGATGGCATTGGTGGAGAGAAACTGCACCCGCACCTGGCGCGACGGGTCGACAACCTGCGAGCCCTCGTACTGCCCGGCGGTCTTGCCGTTGATGCCGAACGCCTTGCACATCACGTCGTAGATCGGCACCAGGGCAAAGCCAAAAGCGAACATCGCCAGCACCAGGATCAGCAGACGCGTGACCAGCCGATTGAGGGGTATGGAGTCAGACATGACCACCTCCTGCACCCATCACGGTGTTCACTTGACCTCCGGCGGCGTGGTGAAGGTGTGGTACGGCGCGGGTGAAGGGATGCTCCACTCCAGGCCTTCGGCACCGTCCCACGGCTTGGCCGGCGCAGGCGGGCCGCCACGAATGCACTTGATGACGATGAACAGGAAGAAGATCTGCGTCGCGCCAAAGGTGAAGGCACCGATGGAGGAGACCATGTTGAAATCGGCGAACTGCAGGTTGTAGTCCGGCACCCGGCGCGGCATGCCAGCCAGCCCCACGAAGTGCATCGGAAAGAACGCCATGTTCATCCCCACAAACGACAGCCAGAAGTGCAGCTTGCCCAGGGTTTCGTCGTACATGTGGCCGGTCCATTTCGGCAGCCAGTAGTAGGCCGAGGCGAAGATCCCGAAGATAGCCCCTGGCACCAATACGTAATGGAAGTGCGCCACCACGAAGTAAGTGTCGTGGTACTGGAAGTCCGCCGGGGCAATGGCCAGCATCAGCCCGGAGAAGCCGCCGATGGTGAACAGAATCACGAAAGCTACGGCAAACAACATCGGCGTCTCGAAAGTCAGCGAGCCTTGCCACATGGTGCTGACCCAGTTGAACACCTTGACCCCTGTGGGCACCGCAATCAGCAGTGTCGCGTACATGAAGAACAACTCGCCCACCAGCGGAATGCCCACCACGAACATGTGGTGCGCCCAAACGATAAACGACAGGAAGGCGATACTGGCCGTGGCGTAGACCATCGAGGTGTAGCCGAACAGCGGCTTGCGCGAAAAGGTTGGGATGATCGAGCTGACGGCGCCGAAGGCCGGCAGAATCATGATGTACACCTCGGGATGGCCGAAGAACCAGAACACATGCTGGAACAAAACCGGGTCACCGCCACCAGCAGCGCTGAAGAAGCTGGTGCCGAAGTGGATGTCCATCAGCATCATGGTCACGCAACCCGCCAATACCGGCATCACCGCGATCAGCAGGAAGGCTGTGATCAGCCAGGTCCAGACGAACAGCGGCATTTTCATCAGGGTCATGCCGGGGGCGCGCAGGTTGAGGATAGTGGCGACCACGTTGATCGCGCCCATGATCGAACTGATGCCCATCAGGTGGATGGCAAAGATGAAGAAGGTCACGCTTTCGGGCGCGTAGGTGGTAGAGAGTGGGGCGTAGAAGGTCCAGCCGAAGTTCGGCCCACCGCCCGGAGAGAACAGCGTGGACACCAGCAGCAGGAACGCCGCCGGTAACAGCCAGAAACTGAAGTTATTCATACGCGGCAGGGCCATGTCCGGCGCGCCGATCATCAGCGGGATCATCCAGTTGGCCAGGCCCACGAACGCCGGCATCACCGCACCGAAGACCATGATCAGGCCGTGCATGGTGGTCATCTGGTTGAAAAACGCCGGCTCGACGATCTGCAAGCCCGGCTGGAATAGTTCAGCACGGATCACCATGGCGAACGAGCCGCCCAGCAGGAACATGGCGAAGCTGAACCACAGGTACATGGTCCCGATGTCTTTATGGTTGGTGGTCAGCACCCAACGCATCAAGCCTTTGGCGGGCCCATGAGCGTGGTCACCGGCATGGCCGTGGTCATCGATCACAGTGCTCATGGCCTTTCTCCTGCAAACGAGTGGGCGGGACGGTCAGCAGACCGGTTCAGGAAAGATGCAATGAAGGAAGTCATTTGCTTTCCGCCTGTTTGATGGCCAGCACGTCTTTGGGGGTGACCATGTCGCCTTTGTTGTTGCCCCAGGCGTTGCGTTCGTAGGTCACGACGGCGGCGATATCGACTTCCGAAAGCTGCTTGCCGAAGGCTGCCATCGCAGTACCTGGCTTGCCGTGATAGACGATGCTCAGGTGACCTTCCTTCGGTCCCGTGGCGATTTTCGAGCCCTTGAGGGCCGGGAACATTGGTGGCAAGCCCTGGCCTTCGGCCTGGTGACAGGCCACGCAGGTGGTGTGGTAGACCTTGTCGCCACGGGCCACGAGCTCTTCGAGGGTCCACTCCTTGGAGGTCAGTTCCTTGAGCTTGGCAGCCTCTTCCTTGCGCTCGCCGAGCCAGGTGTCGTAGTCGGCCTTGGACTTGACCTCGACCACGATCGGCATGAAGCCATGGTCCTTGCCACACAACTCGGCGCACTGGCCACGATAGATGCCGGGCTTCTCGACCCGGGTCCAGGCCTCGTTGACGAAACCAGGGATGGCGTCGCGCTTGACCGCGAAGGCTGGCACCCACCAGGAATGGATTACATCGGCGGCAGTCACCAGAAAGCGCACTTTGGCGCCCACGGGAATCACCAGCGGCTGGTCAACTTCCAGCAGGTAATGCTCGCCCTTGACTGCCTGGTTATGGATTTGCTCGGCGGGAGTGGCCAGGTTGCTGAAGAATTCGACGTCCTGACCCAGGTATTTGTAATGCCACTTCCACTGGTAGCCGGTGACCTGGATATCGATATCCGATTCACTGCTGTCGTAGATGTTGATCAGGGTCTTGGTCGCCGGAATGGCCATGGCCACGAGAATCAGCAAGGGCACCACGGTCCAGAGGATCTCCACCGTCGTACTCTCGTGGAACTTGGCCGCCACCTGCCCGGTTGAGCGACGATGGACGATCATCGACCAGAACATCGCGCCAAACACCACAATGCCGATCACCACACATATCCAGAAAATGGTCATGTGCAGATCGAACACCGCGTTACTTACCTCTGTGGCCCCTGGTGTCATATTCACTGTCCAGGCGGCTTGAGCCTGGCTGAATACTGACCACAAGAGTAGGCCCATCCAAACGTGTGGATGTCGCGTCATGCGGGTTCCCCTTATCGTTCTTGTTATCCCGCCGGTTTGCACCTGCGGCCAAGGGAGCGGCTTCCATATTGCAAACACACCGCCAAGCCTTGCCTGCTCATGCAGTCGGGCGTCATCAGCTAATTGCGTACAAAACCGAGTATAGACAGCGACCGCCACCTCGCAATGCGATCGGGCAAATGAACGGAAATGGACGAACGGGGCCGGCAAAATAGCTGACGGTGTGGGTTATCCGACGAACGATGGCAATTCGATATAACGCCGGCGCATAACCATGAAATAATTATGACAAATGCGTCTGAGGGGCTCGTATAAACGAGCTACCTTGTGTTTTCCCTTTTCCTACGCCTATTGTCCTGGAGCTTTCATGAACACCGCCGCATTGCGCGAGCAGATTTCCCGTGCCCATCAACATGAATCCAGCACTGGCCAGTTGACCCGTCAATTGGAAGTTCAGTTACCGCACCTGCACCCGGCGATTTCTCTGCCTGACGTCGACGCCAAGGGCGTGATGACCCGCTTTGTTGCCGCCTACATCGATCAGGTACCGGATTTGCTGGATGCCGCCAACGATGTGGCCCGTGAAGCCGGTATCGAAAGCCAGATCAAACCGGTGCTGAAAATCGCCGAACATTTCTTTCTCCAGCCGCCAGCGATCCTGGCCGGCCATGAAGGCCTGGATAGTTTGCTGGACGAGGCCTACCTGGCCCATCGCCTGGTGGAAGAGGTCAATGACCTGTACATCAAGCATTTCGGCCAGCCGTTGATTCCGTTGGATACCACGGTGGCCAATGTGATTGCTCATCAATTGATCGGTGAGACCTTCGCCAATCAACTGGACGAGGCAGTGCACCACGCGGTGGATGAGATGCTCAATGAAGAGAGCTTTGCCCTGGAGTCTGTCGAAGCCTACCGCGACAAGCTCAAGAGCCCGGACACTGAGGCAGCCTGGAAGCGCTGGCCGTGCCTGTCGCGGCAGTTGGGTGTTGGGTTAGATCTGGATCAGCCGGCCTGAATCCCTGGATAACGCCAGCGTCTGTGGCGAGGGGGCTTGTCCCCCTCGCCACTTTTAGACTGCGGCAGAACCGATTCCGGTAGTCGTCCGCACCCGGCCTTCCAGCCGCCGCTTCAACCCTCGCGCCTCGATCACCAGCGTCGAACCCTTGGCCGCATTGGCCCGCCCCCATTCTTCCAGCAACTCAAGGCAGGAGTGGTCCACGTAACTCAAGTTATTGAGCGGTACATGCACGGTGGTTCCCGCCGGCACCGTCGACAACACCTGGGTCAACGCTGGCACCTTGAGAAAGGTTGCCGCACCCGTCAGTCGCAACTCCATTTCGCCGTCCTTGGGCAGATCGATCAGGCTGATTTTCAGCCGTGAAGCCTTCCACGCCAGTTTGGCCAGGGTCAGCCCGAAGCCCACCAGTACGCCGGTCAACAAGTCGGTGAAAACGATCACCAGCGCAGTGGCCGCATAAGTGAACATCGGCATCCGACCGTAACGGGCCAGGCCACGGAAAGCCTTGATGTCCACCAACTTGATACCGGTGTACACCAACACACCCGCCAGGCTCGCCACCGGAATGCTTTGCAGCACACTGGACAGCAGCAAGACGAACGCCAGCAGCCACAGGCCATGGAACATCGCCGACAAGCGCGTAGTGGCACCGGCCTGGACGTTGGCCGAGCTGCGCACGATCACGCCGGTCATCGGCAACGCACCGACCAAGCCACAGAGCATGTTGCCCACACCTTGGGCCGACAGTTCCTTGTCGAAGTCGGAACGCTGGCCATTGTGCATACGGTCGACAGCGGCAGCCGACAGAAGGGTTTCGGCGCTGGCGATAAAGGCCACCGCGAAGGCTGCGATCAACAGATTGGGATCGGCCAGGTTCAGCAGGTCGCTGGGGCGCAGCCAGTCAATGGCGTCCGCCAGGTTTTCCGGCACTTCCACCCGCTTTACCTGTAATGCCAGCACCAGGCTGGTCACCGTCGCCAATCCCACACCGAGCAAGGCGCCTGGCACGAAGCGCAGCTTTTGCGGACGAAACTTGTCCCATAGCCACATCACCAGGATCGTCGATAATCCGAGCAGACCGGCCTGCCAGCCCAACCCGCCGCCCAGCGTCGGGATAGCCTGGATCAACGCTGCCGGGAAGCCGGCGAGATTATCCAGCCCAGAGGGTTTCGGTACGCCGTCGAGCATCACATGGACCTGCGACAGCACGATCAACACCCCGATCCCCGCCAGCATCCCGTACACCACCGCTGGTGCGGTAACACGGAACCAGCAACCCAGGCGCAAACGCCCGGCCACCAGTTGCAGAAAGCCCGCCAACAGCAGGATCGGCCCGAGCATGACCATGCCATGCTGGCGCACCACTTCGAATACCAGCACCGCCAGGCCCGCCGCCGGGCCGCTGACTTGCAGTGGCGAGCCAGCCATCCAACCCACCACCAGACCACCGATAATACCGGTGATCAGACCTTTGGCCGGTGGCATCCCCGACGCAATAGCAATCCCCATGCACAAGGGCAGGGCGACCAGAAACACAACCACGGAGGCCAACAGCTCCCGTGGCAGTACAGCTTTTAATTGAGCAGCACGCATGATGACTCTCCCGAGGCATTCGCCGGGCATGGAAAGGCCTGGCTGCTTCAACGGCAGCCATCGCGTTACCCGACATTGGGAATGTTTTAGAAGCGCGCTTTAGGCGTCGCCGAAGGGATCGGTTGGGTACCGTTCAACGGCAGGAACGCCCCTTTTTCCGCATCGTAGGCTTTGATTTCGCTGGTTTCGATGTTGTAGACCCAGCCATGGATAAACAACTGACCATTGGCAATGCGTGAGGCCACGGACGGGTGAGTGCGCAAATGCTGCAACTGGGCGATCACGTTTTCTTCAGTCAGCACATGCATACTTTCGACTTCGCTGGTGCAATGACAGTTGTCCTGGACCATGGTCTTGGCAACCTCGGCATGACGCAGCCAGGCTGCGACCGTGGGCATTTTTTCCAGGCTCAGCGGGTTGAGCACCGCACGCATGGCACCGCAATCGGAATGGCCACAAATGATAATGTGCTGCACACCCAAAGCCAGTACCGCGTATTCGATGGCGGTGGAAACACCGCCGTTCATCTGCCCATAAGGCGGCACGACGTTGCCGACGTTACGGGTCACAAACAAATCGCCAGGGGCGCTTTGGGTGATCAGTTCCGGAACGATGCGCGAATCGGCGCAGGCAATAAACATCGCCCTAGGGCTCTGGGCCGTGGCGAGCTTCTTGAAGAGTTCTTCCTGCTGCGGAAAGATCTCGTGATGAAAATGCAAAAAACCTTCAACAATATGTTGCAGCGCTGCATCGGCGGATTCCGCCTCGTGAGGGGCTGAAGCCGACGCAGCCAACGGCTGTTTATCCTTGTCACTCATGATTCATCCTCTTGGTTGGAGCAGGGGAGCTTTCCAGTTCTGTTCGGCGCGCAACCAGTGCAATAGTTGGAAAACTGCAAAACCAGAGGCGCCGACTCGTTAGTCACTCGATGAACACGTTAACTACCGAAACTTAACTCAAACTGAATCAACCGCTCTATCTCACGGTTCTCCGTGATGTCAAAGCGCGACTACTCAACCGTAAATAGTCCGCGTACCTGCATGAGTCTACAACAATGTCATTTGCCTGCCGGGCGGACAAAACGCTGTGCAGTCCAGATTAAACCCTTCCCGACGATTGAGTCCAAGTCGTTTGATCGCCTTGGCAAACCGCTGCGCCAACAGATCCGCAAACGGCCCTTCACCGCGCATGCGCACACCGAAGCGACTGTCGTAGACCTCACCACCCCGTACCTGACGCACCAGACTCATCACATGGGCTGCCCGCTGCGGATAATGGGCCGCCAGCCATTCCTCAAACAACGGCGCCACCTCCAGGGGCAGGCGCAACATCATGTAGGCCGCGCTCTGTGCGCCAGCCGCATGGGCTTCGGCCAGCAGGCTTTCCAGCTCGCTGTCGTTGATCATCGGGATCATCGGCGAACACAGTACCCCCACCGGAATCCCTGCCTCACGCATCACCCGAATGGCCCGCAACCGCGCCTTGGGCGCCGCCGTGCGCGGCTCCAGGATGCGCTTGAGTTCGTCGTCCAGACTGGTGAGGCTGATCATCACTGCCACCAACCGTTGTTGCGCCAGCTCGGTGAGCAGGTCGAGGTCCCGCAGAATCAGCGAGCCCTTGGTGATGATCGTCACCGGATGACGATAGCGCAGCAGCACTTGCAGCGTTTGCCGGGTGATCTTGTACTCGCGTTCGATAGGCTGGTACGGGTCGGTATTGGCCCCCAGGTTGATCGGCGCGCAGGTATAGCCCGGTTTCGACAGTTGCTGCTCCAGCACGTCGGCGGCGTTGGTCTTGGCAATCAATTTGGTTTCAAAGTCCAGCCCAGGGGACATGTCCCAATAGGCGTGGCTGGGCCGCGCATAGCAGTAGATACAACCATGCTCGCAGCCTCGGTAGGGGTTGATGGAGCGGTCGAACGGCAAGTCCGGGGAGTTGTTACGGGTGATGATGGTTTTCGCCATCTCGATACGGACTTCGGTGCCTTGGGTCGGTGGCACTTCCTGGTACCAGCCGTCATCCTCGGCCACGCTGACGGTGGGCGCGAAACGATTGTGCAGGTTGGTGGCGGTGCCCCGCCCGCGTGGCGGCAGAGGAGTGAACATGAAAGCGCCTATATACTGTTTTTTTATACAGTACAGAGGCGCAAGGTATCTGACCAGTGCCGTTGAGCGGCAAGCCCCAATCAGTGTTTTTGCGTCACCTGGCCAAGGTCGTCACCCGAGGTGCTCTGCATGTCGCTCTTGCGCAGGTCCGCCACTTCGCCGGCCTTCACCGGTGCACCTTTATTCCCCCAGCTACCGCGAATGAAACTAACCACATCCGCCACTTCCTCATCCGACAAGCGCCAGGCAAAAGCCGGCATGGTGAAGGTCGACGGCGCCGCATGAGTGGCCGGCAAGGTGCCGCCATTCAATACGATGTTGATCAACGAGGTGGCATCCGCCGTCTGCACGACCGGGTTGCCCGCCAGCGCCGGGAATACCCGCGTATAGCCATGACCGTCGGTACGGTGGCACGCCGCGCAGTTGTCGATGTAGACCGACGCTCCGCGCTGGCTGTCGTCACCTTTCAACAAAGCCTCGGCGACCTGTTTGTCGTACTGATGAGGTTGATCTTTTGGATCAACAGCCGGCAGGCTCTTGAGGTAACGGGCGATCGCGGTCAGGTCGTCTTCTGACATGTATTGCATGCTATGGACGACAACATCGCTCATGCCGCCAAATACTGCACTGCGGTCACTGCGACCGGTCTTGAGAAACTGCACCAGTTGATCCTCGCTCCAACTGCCCAGACCGTCCTTGTGATCGCCCCGCAGGCTCTTGGCAATCCAGCCTTCCAGCGGTGCACTGCCGGACAAAAACTCAGCCCCTTCAGAAGCACTCAGGGCTTTTTCCTGCATGGTCAGGGCGCGTGGCGTATGGCAGGCGCCGCAATGGCCGAGGCCTTCCACCAGATAGGCGCCTCGGCTGATCACTGGATCTGCCCCGGCCTGCGCCTGGTAATCCGAAGCATCGGGCGCAAACATCCAGCGCCAGGCTGCCAGCGGCCAACGCATGCTGAGCGGCCAAGGAATGTCGCTGTCCTTGTTCACTTGGGCGACCGGTTCAACACCCGTCATGAAGTAGGCATACAACGCCTGCATGTCGGTTTCGCTGACCCGTGAATAAGATGGGTAAGGCATCGCCGGGTAAAGAGTACTACCGCTTTTGGCGATGCCATGGCGCACGGCCTTGTCGAAGTCTTCAAAGCTGTAGTCGCCCAGGCCAGCCTTGTCCGGGGTGATGTTGGTGGAATAGATGATGCCAATGGGGGTTTCCATCGGCAGGCCACCGGCGAAGGGTTTTCCACCCTGGGCGGTATGGCAGGCCACACAGTCACCGGCGCGGGCCAGGTATTCGCCCTGTTTGATCAAATCATCCTGGGCGGCGCTTACCGAGCAACTGCTGAACAAGGCCAGGGAGGCGATAACGAATGCTTTCATGGTCATCGCTCCTTATGCCTGAACCAGCGGGCCGGGGTTTTTCAAGTACTGCTCGCGAATCGCCCGTGCCGACCAGTAGGTCAGCGCCGCTACCAGGCCCGTAGGGTTGTAACCCAAGCCTTGTGGGAACGCAGACGCGCCAGGGACGAACACGTTGTGCACATCCCAACACTGCAGGTAACGGTTCAAGGCACTGGTTTTCGGGTCGGTGCCCATGATTGCGCCACCGTTGAGGTGGGTGGTCTGGTAGGACGCAGTGTTGAAGTGATCACCCACCTTTTTACCCAGCAACGCGATGGCCTTGGGGTTCATCGCCTCGGCGATCTTGCCCATTTTCTCGACCATGAAGCGGTTCATCTTGATGTCGTTTTCCTGCCAGTCGAAGGTCATACGCAGCAGAGGCAGGCCGTAGGCATCGCGGTAAACCGGGTCCAGATCGAGGTAGTTGCCTCGGTAGGATTGATGGGCGCCGTGGGCGTCCATCGACACCTGGTGGGTGTAGTAATCGGCAGTAGCACGTTTCCAGGCACTGCCCCAAGCCGGGGTGCCGGGTGGGTTGGAGGTGCCGGCAATCGGTCGGCTCCCGGCCTGGTTGACCCACATCGGCGAACCACCGACAAAGCCGTGAGGCCCGTGGTCGAAGTTGTCGGCGTTGAAATCATCCACCGCCACGCCGTTGCCGCCGGCGCCGATAAAGTTGTTGGTGTGCACGTCTTTATCGAAGAAGGCCTTGATGGTGGCCATGTTCTGGTAGGCGAAGTTCTTGCCCACCACGCCTTCCCCGGAAATCGGGTCGTAGGGCTTGCCGATACCCGAGAGCAGCATCAAGCGCACGTTGTGGAACTGGAACGCGCCGAGGATCACCAAGTCCGCTGGTTGCTCGATTTCCCGGCCTTGGGCGTCGATGTAGGTCACACCGGTGGCTTTGCTCTTGGTGCTGTCGAGATTGACCTTCAACACGTGGGAGTTGGGCCGCAGTTCAAAGTTCGGCACCTGCTTGAGGGCCGGCAGGATGTTCACGTTCGGCGAGGCCTTGGAGTACATGTAGCAAACGTAGCCACTGCAGAAGCCGCAGAAGTTGCACGGGCCCATCTGCGCGCCATAGGGGTTGGTGTAGGGCCCCGAGGTATTGGCTGATGGCAGGTTGTAGGGTTTGTAGCCCACGGCATTGGCCGCTTGCTGGAACAGCTGCGCGGAGTAGGTATTTTTCTGCGACTCCAGGGGGAAATGGTTCGAACGGTCTGGCGCATAGGGGTTGCCGCCACGGCCTTCGCCCACCAACTGACCTTGCACCGTCCAGGCCTGGCCAGAGGTGCCAAAGACTTTCTCGGCGTAGTCAAAGAACGGTTCCAGCTCTTCATAGCTGACGCCGAAATCCTGGATGGTCATGTCCTTGGGAATGAAGCTTTTCCCGTAGCGCTCTTCGTAGTGGCTGCGCATGCGCAACTCGATGGGGTCGACACGAAAGTGCACGCCCGACCAGTGCAACCCCGCACCGCCGACACCATTACCCGGCAGGAAGGCGCCCAACTGACGATTAGGCAAGGCAACGTCATTCACGCTATGACGAATAGTCACCGTCTCCTTGGAGATATCCTGGAAGAGTTTTTTGCGAACGCTGTAGGTCAGTTCGTCAATAACTTGCGGGTAGTTGCCGTCCGGGTAGGTGTCCTGCATCGGCCCACGCTCAAGCGCAACAACGTGCAAGCCCGCTTCAGTCAGTTCCTTGGCCATGATCGCGCCGGTCCAGCCGAAGCCGACGATGACCGCATCCACTTTATTCATGATGGTCGCCACGCTTATGCCCTCTCGCCACGGATGGAAACAGCCGGGAAGGGGTATTGCTCGTTGCGTTCAACCCAATCCATGAAATCGGCGCGGGCGCCGGGGAAGCCGATCATGGTCCAGCCGACCATGCCTTTGTTGCCACCGTGGATCGGGTCGCAGAAGAACCCTTCCTTGGTGTTTTGCAGCAACAAGTTGAAGAAAATCTTCGACGGCACGGCGTCAAAATGCACAGCGGTTTCACCGCCGCCGGCTTCCAGGCGCTTGAGCATATCGTCCTGGGTAGCGCTGTCTTGCGCAGCAAAAGCTTTACCGTTGAACGCTTTCGACCACGCATCCGTGGCAGCAATACCTAGGCGATAGATTTCCTTGGGCACCAATTTGCTCTGCCAACCCATCTCCGGCGGTGCGTCGGCGTTGAACGGACCTTGCATAAACCACAGGGCGCCGCTGGCGTATGGGGTGTTCATCTGGCGGTCGATGTATTCCGGCGCACCGGCTTCCAGCGCACCAGGGCCTTGTGCATCAGCCGGGATCAAGCGAGCGACAGCGGCATTGATAAAGGCCCATTCTTCGGCAGTGAAATAGCTCGGCTCGTAAGCCTTGCTACTGACAGAGGCCTTGGCCGGACTGGCTTGAGCAGGCTCGGACGTAGCCATCAGCACCGAACCGCCCAGGCCCGTGCTGGCAACAGTGACCACCGGGATCAAGGTCAAGGATTTGCGCAAAAACTCACGCCGGGGGTTGTCTCGATCTTGATCAGACATGGTGGCACCTCATCATGTGGTCACAGGTTTGTCAGCCGCTTCTAAGGAGCGACTTATCGTTTTGGCAGAAAATGGGGATCCAAAGGACCCAAGGGGATAGAACACAGCGGCAATCAATAGTTACAAATGATAGCAGCCTAAGCATTGAGAGAATCGATTCAGCATTAAAAGACAGCAGCAGTTCACGATTCTTTGACGAGCACCTCACGCCGCATTGACCGCCCCTAGGCGAATCTGAGCCCATCAGCCATCTCCCTATTCGGTTACATCGCGCATGCTCAAGAATCAATTACTGCCGGCCTTATACATCGCGTGCATGGCGCTGTTCACCATCAGCCACGCCCAGGCTGACGACGCCGCACCCATTCGCTCACCGGAATGGGCACAGCCGGTGGGAAACCAATATAACCTGTATCAAATGTCACCTACGCTCTATCGCAGCGCGTTACCTGACAGCAGCGCGGTTCCTGTCTTGGAAAAACTCAAGATCGGTACAGTGATCAATTTTCTGCCCGAATCTGATGCCAACTGGCTGAAATCGCCGGGCATCAAACAAGTGCAACTGGCCTATCGCACCAACCATGTCGACGACAGCGACGTACTGGCAGCCCTGCGGGCCATTCAGGACGCACAAGCTGACGGCGCGGTGTTGATGCACTGCAAACACGGCTCCGACCGCACCGGGTTGATGGCCGCGATGTATCGGGTGGTAGTCCAGGGATGGAGCAAGGAAGACGCGCTGAACGAAATGACCTTGGGCGGTTTTGGCACCAGCAACGGCTTTAAGGACGGCGTTCGCTACATGATGCAGGCCAATGTCGACAAACTGCGTACAGCGCTGGCCAATGGTGATTGCAGCACCAGCGCGTTTGCACTGTGCTCGATGAAGAGTTGGATTAATACGGGGAGCAAGGAACCAAACACCTTGTAGGTGCGAGCTTGCTCCGGGCGGCGCAAGCTCGCTTCTACATGGAGTCAGTGTTTTTTCAGTTTCGGATTGGGGAAAAACTGCACCGCTTGCACCTTGGCATCCGGCACTTTCAACGCCGACGTGTTCACCCGCGTACCCAATTCCTTGGGCACCGACAGGCCTTGTTCATTGAGCGTGTCGGAGTAACCGCAGGCCACGCACTCGCGGTGCGGTACGTCGTCTTCGCTCCACATCATCAACTTGTCTGGCTCGCTGCACGCCGGGCAGACCGCCCCGGCGATAAAGCGTTTTTTGGTTTTCACAGGTCCGTCACTCATGCTGCCGCGTCCTCACTCAGGCCGCTGTGGCGCAAGAGTGCGTCAATCGAGGGCGCACGTCCGCGAAAGTCGACGAACAGCACCATCGGCGCCTGTGAACCGCCACGAGCCAGGATCGCTTCGCGAAATGCCCGGCCAGTCTCGGCATTGAGCACGCCGTCTTCTTCAAACTTGGAGAAGGCATCGGCGGACAGTACTTCTGCCCACTTGTAGCTGTAATAACCCGCCGCGTAACCGCCGGCAAAGATGTGGGCAAAGCTGTTAGGGAAGCGGTTGTAGGCAGGCGGGCGCATCACCGAGACTTCGTCGCGCACGCCTTCGAGCACTTGCAACACGCTGCGGCCATCACCGTGGGTGGCGTGCAGTTCGAAGTCGAACAGGGAGAACTCCAGTTGGCGCACCATCATCAGGCCGGACTGGAAATTTTTCGCCGCAAGCATTTTTTCCAGCAGGTCCTGAGGCAGCGGCTCACCGGTTTCGTAGTGACCGGAAATCAGCGCCAAACCTTCTGGTTCCCAGCACCAGTTCTCCATGAACTGGCTCGGCAGCTCTACCGCATCCCAGGCCACACCGTTAATACCGGACACGCCAGCATGTTCGACGCGGGTCAGCAGGTGATGCAGGCCGTGGCCGAACTCGTGGAACAGCGTCGTCACTTCATCATGGGTCAGCAGCGCAGGCTTGCCGCTGTCGGCCGGGGTGAAATTGCACACCAGGTTGGCCACCGGGCTCTGCAGCACGCCATCAATAGTGCGGCGCCGATCACGGGCGCCGTCCATCCAGGCACCACCACGCTTATTGGCGCGGGCATACAGGTCGAAGAAGAAGCGGCCGACGTGCTGACCGTTTTCCTTGATTTCGAACAGGCGAACATCCGGGTGCCAGGTGTCGAAGCCTTTCTGCTCGGCGATCTCAATGCCATACAGACGCTGGACAATGGCGAACAGGCCACCAAGTACCTTGTCGATAGGGAAGTAGGCGCGCAGGGCTTCCTGGGCCACGCTGTAACGCTGTTCACGCAGCTTTTCACCGTAGAAACCGCTGTCCCAGCTTTGCAGGTCCGGGCAGCCTTGTTCGGCGGCGTAGGCCTTGAGCTGTTGCAGGTCCTGGGTAGCAAACGGCTTGCTGCGCTTGGCCAGGTCTCGCAGGAAGCTCAGCACCTGGTCGCTGGACTCGGCCATTTTGGTGGCCAGGCTGAGTTCGGAGAACGAGGCGAAACCCAGCAGTTGAGCAAGCTCCTGACGCAGGTCGAGGATTTGTTCCATCACCGGGCCGTTATCGTTCTGACCGGCATTCGGGCCTTGGTCCGATGCACGGGTGCAGTAGGCGGCGTAGATTTCCTCGCGCAGGGCGCGGTCGTGGGCGTAGGTCATCACCGCGTAGTAGCTGGGGAATTCCAGGGTGATCAGCCAGCCGTCCTGGCCCTTGGCCTGAGCGGCGGCAGCCATCTGCGCCTTGGCAGAATCGGTCAGGCCGGCGAGGGTGGCTTCATCGGTGACGTGTTTGGTCCAGGCCTGGGTAGCGTCCAACAACTGGTTGGAGAAGCGGCTGCCCAGCTCCGACAGCTTGCTCTGCACTTGGGCGTAGCGTTTTTGCTGCTCTGGCGGCAAGTCGATACCCGACAGGCGGAAGTCGCGCAGCGAGTGCTCAAGAATGGTTTTTTGCGCCACATCGAAACCAGCCGCTTGCGGGCTGTTGGCCAAGGCTTCGAAAGCCTGGAACAACTCACGGTTCTGGCCCATCTCGGTGGAGTAAGCGCTCAACGCCGGCAGGCAAGCCTCGTAGGCTTCCCGCAACTCGGCGCTGTTGCACACGGCATTGAGGTGGCTGACCGGGCTCCAGGCGGCGCCCAGGCGGTCATTGAGTTCGTCCATGGCCAGGATCAGGCCGGCCCAGGTCGGATTTTTGCTCTGGCTTTGCAGGATGCCTTCGATGGCGACACGGTTGTCGGCCAGGATCTGTTCGATGGCCGGTTGCACGTGCTCGGCACGGATCGCCGAGAACGGAGGCAGGTCGTAGGACTGCAGAAGAGGGTTGTTCGCGCTCACGTTTGGCACCTTGGCTGAAGAAACATGTAAGAACAAAGATGGGGCCATCTTAATTACAATCAACGCCCACCGCAGCTATCAGCAGAAGAGAGAGAGCCTATCGTGACCCTTCGCACCTACCAGAATCACACGCCGGCCTTGGCCTCCGGGGCTTTTGTCGATGCATCGGCGGTGGTAATCGGCGATGTCGAAATTGGCGCCGACAGCTCGGTCTGGCCGCTAACGGTCATTCGCGGCGACATGCACCGCATCCGCATCGGGGCGCGCACCAGCGTGCAAGACGGCTGCGTGCTGCACATTACCCATGCCGGGCCCTTCAATCCTGACGGTTTCCCACTGCTTATCGGCGACGATGTGACCATTGCCCACAAGGTCATGCTCCATGGCTGCACGGTGGGCAGCCGGATTCTGATCGGCATGGGTAGCATCGTGATGGACGGGGCGGTGGTGGAAGACGAGGTAATCATCGGTGCCGGCAGCCTGGTGCCGCCAGGGAAAAAGCTTGAGAGCGGCTTTTTGTATGTCGGCAGCCCGGTAAAGCAAATCCGTCCGCTGACTGACAAGGAGCGGGCGTTTTTCACCTACAGCGCCGCGAACTATGTGAAGCTCAAGGACCTGCACCTGGCCGAAGGTTTCGACAAATGTTAAGAACACCCATGCACTACAAAACTGTTTTATTCGACCTGGACGGCACCCTCACCGACCCTCGGGAAGGGATCACCCGCTCGATCCAATACGCCCTCGCCAAACTGGGGATCGATGAGCCTGACCTGACCAAGCTGGAACATTTTATCGGCCCACCGCTGCTCCAGGCCTTCATGCAGTTCTACAGCTTCGATGAAGCCAAGGCGTGGGAGGCCGTGAATTTTTACCGCGAGCGATTCAAGGTCACCGGGCTGTATGAGAACCGCGTGTTCGACGGGGTCATGCCGCTGCTTGAGGCCCTTAATGGCCAAGGCCGGCAGCTATATGTCGCCACCTCCAAGCCCTGGGTGTTTGCCCGTGAGATCGCCCGGCACTTTGACTTCGCCAAACACTTCAAGGTGATCTACGGCAGCGAGCTGGACGGCTCGCGCACCAACAAGGTCGAGCTGATCGCCCACCTGATGGCCGAAGAAGGACTGAACCCGGCCAGCACCCTGATGATCGGCGACCGCAAGCACGACCTGATCGGCGCCCGCAGTAACGGGCTGGATGCGGCAGCGGTGGGTTATGGGTTTGGCAGTCATGAGGAGCTGAGTGCCGAGGCGCCGGCCTGGCATTTTGAAACCTTGGCGCAGTTGCACCAGGCGTTTTTGCCTCGGCCTTGAAATAATCTCGTAGCATCTGTCGAGCCCCTGCGAGGCTGTGGCGGGAGCGCCTCGGTCCTGGCGCCAGGCTCGATAGCGGCGGTGCGGCCGACCTAGCCTCGCAGGGGTTCGACAACTGCTACGGAGCTTCCAGTGCCTTCAGCGCCGCCTTGCGCTCATCCATCGGCAACCCACCCAACTTCTCCACCGCCCCGTAGAACTTCAGCCAATCCCCACCCGTCTGCCGGAACAACGCTGCAAACGCCGGCACCCATTGGTCATACAGGCCAAACGGCAATAACCGGGCGTTATTCATCGGCGCATTGATCCAGGCGTCATAGCGCTTGTCGCCCTGCCATTGGCTGTCGCGCACCTGCCGGTAATCACTGCGCAACCGATCAAATTCGGCAGCTTTGGCCTGACGCATCGTGTCCGCCGCCAACGGCTGCGCATATACACGTTCCAGGCGCTTGCGAGTGTCGAGAATCAGTTGGATAAACTGATCACGCTGCTTCAGCGCAGCGCTGCTAGTCGGCGGTAAACCACGGGCCGCACGCCATTGGCGAGTGCCCTCCTGCTCGACAAAGGTGGCAAATGACTCATTGAATTCAGTGTCGTCCTTCACATAGAACCGCTGATGGGCCAATTCATGAAAAATCAGCGTGGCCAGGCGCTCATCGCCCCAGCCCATCATCGAACTCATGATCGGGTCATTGAACCAGCCCAAGGTGGAATAGGCCTCGACGCCGCCAATCGACACGTCCATGCCTTGCTGCTGCAACAACGCCGCTTCACCCCGCGCAGCGCCCTGGCTGTAGTAGCCGCGATAGGCCACGCAGCCGGCAATCGGGAAGCAATGGTTCTGCGGTGACAGGGAAAATTGCGACGTGGCGAAGACATTCCAGACCACATAAGTCCGACCGATATCGGCGTACAGGCGATAGCTTTGGTTGTCCGGCAGGTGCAGCTGCTGGCTGGCAAAGGTGCGTGCTTTTTGCGACTGGACCAGGTGTTCGCGCAACACCTGGGGCCGGGAAGGGTCGGCGATCACCTCAGTCACCGCTTCACGGGCCCGAAGCAGTTGCCATTGGCCGCTGGCCAATTGGGTGTAATAGCCGACGCTTGAACAACCGTTGAGCAACAAAAATATCAGCCCCGGAAACAAAAGCCGGAAATGACGATCAAGTACCCCATGACGTGAACACCAACGTCCAACCATTACCGCCCTTCCTCGCAGAGTCTGCCCGCCAGACTATCTCGCTTGTACGGAGTTTCGCCATGCGCATGTTCATGCTTACGGGGGGCCTGCTGATCCTGACAGGCTGCGCCGGATTGCCCGACCCCGACCCGGCCCAGGCCTGGATTGACCTCGATAGCGGTCACAACACGGCGCTGCATGCGCTGGAAGTCGACGACAAGGCGGCGGTAGATAAACGCTTTTTTGAAGTGCCGCCTGGTCGCCACCAACTGACTGTTCGCTATCAGTTCGCCGTAGACACCACTAATATCGGCCCGGACGCCCAGCCGTTATGGCGAGATTGCCAACTCAACCTGACATTCAAGGATTTCAGCGCTGCAGAGCGTTACCAGATACAGGCTGGGAGCACCGGTTTTAGGCCCTGGGCCAAACTGTATGACCGTAATCACAGAGTCATTGCCCAGGCACAGCCCGCTGGCTGCCAGCGAAGTTGATCAGCGGTATGCTGGACTCCTTTCTACAGTCGAGTGCCCGCCATGCGTCAGCTTTTGTTACCCATAGCCGCGATTTTACTCAGCGCCTGCGCCTCGACCCCCATCCCTCCTGTCGACCCGCAGCAAGCCTGGGTCGACTTCGCTACCCCGACTCCGGGAGCCAAACTGGTAATGGCCCAACGCTTGGACGGTAAGTCCCTGAACGACGGGCGCTACTTCCAGGTACCACCCGGCAGCCACGAGTTAATGGTGCGCTTTGATTTCGAGGTGTATTCCGGCGGCGGCCTGGGTGGAGGACTGAGCCAACCTCAAGACCGAACCTGCTTCATCACCTTGCAGTACGACCATTTCGAGGCGGGCCAACGCTATCGCCTGGAAGGGCGCTCGTTGGCCTTCACCCCCAATATTCGGCTGTACAACGCCGCACGGCAATTGCTGGCCGAAGAACGCAGCATCAACTGCATTCCCTGATCAGTCGTTGTTTTTTTGGTAGATGATGGCCTTGGTACCGTTCTCACAGCTGCCGACGACCATGGCGATGTCGTGCTTGTCGGCTTCTTCCTTGGTCACGATTTCCAGGGTGTAGGACGGCACCGCATTGGCCTGGATCTTGACTTCAATCTCTTTCCTGAGCTCTTCACAGTCTTTCGGGGCTGCCAGCGCCGAAGTGGCCAGCACACCGCACATAATCGCCAGGGCAAAACGTTTCATGAGTGAAGTTCCCTAAATGCATTGCGCACGGGTGTGCGCCAAGGCTGCAGTCGAGTATTCGACCACAGTTATGAAGCGCGAGTGCTGATTTAACGCAGACAAAAGACCCTGGGAGGTCACTCCCAGGGTCGGGGGAGTTGATCAGCTTACGAGGGTGCCATCCAAGGTGATCGTGGCATTCAGCACCTTGGACACCGGGCACCCTTCCTTGGCCTTTTTACTCAGCTCATCGAACTGCGCCTGGCTGGCGCCCGGAATTTTCGCCTTGAGGATCAGGTGCACCGCCGTGATCGCAAACCCACCGTCTACCTGGTCCAGGGTCACTTCGGCCTGGGTGTCGATGCTGTCGGCCGTGAGCCCGGCGTCGCCGAGAATCATGGAAAAAGCCATGGAGAAACAACCGGCATGGGCCGCGCCGATCAGTTCTTCAGGGTTGGTGCCTTTGCCACCTTCAAAACGGGCCTTGAAGCCGTAGGGTGCTTCGCGCAAGACGCCGGTTTCGGTGGAGATGGAGCCAATGCCGGTTTTCAGATCACCTTCCCAATGCGCCGATGCTTTCTTTTTGATGCTCATAGCAGTCTCCTCGTGCCTGTGGTTTTCGGTTGCTTAGGGTTCTGAGGATAGAAGCTCTGGCAAAGTTCACCCTGTCGGACAAAGCCATTTATCGGGTGGGCAAATTCACGTCAGCTATTGAATCTCGGGTATATGCCCTCATTGCATAGAACACGCATCTGAAGCGGCAGGTTTTGGCTCGTCTAAAAAAGCCTGCGCCCCCCAACTGGAGAAGCAGACTTATGACCTCCCTGTCTGACGTGAAGTTTTCGACCCTCGACCTGGTACCCGTGCGCGCCAACGGCAGCCCGGCGCAATCATTGCGCAATTCACTGGACCTGGCCCAGCACGTGGAAAAACTCGGCTATCACCGCTTCTGGGTGGCCGAACACCACAATATGGATGGCATCGCCAGCTCGGCGACCTCGGTGTTGCTGGGCTACCTGGCCGGTGGCACTTCGACCATTCGCGTCGGCTCTGGCGGCGTGATGCTACCCAATCACGCGCCATTGGTGATCGCCGAGCAGTTCGGCACCCTGGAAAGCCTGTACCCCGGCCGGATCGACCTGGGCCTGGGCCGCGCCCCCGGTTCCGACCAGATGACCGCCCGCGCCCTGCGCCGCGAACGCTCTGGCAGTGCCGACGACTTCCCCAACGATGTCGCCGAGCTGATGGCGTATCTAGGCCCACGCACGCCCGACCAACGGGTGATCGCCGTACCCGGCACCGGTACCAACGTGCCTGTTTGGTTGCTGGGTTCCAGCTTGTTCAGCGCACAGCTGGCGGGCGAACGCGGCTTGCCTTACGCCTTTGCCTCACATTTCGCACCGCGCCTGATGCATGAGGCGATTCGCGTCTACCGCAATCACTTCAAGCCTTCGGCGGTGCTGGACAAGCCCTACGTGATGCTCGGCATTCCGCTGGTGGCCGCTGATACCGATGAACAAGCCGACTACCTGGCAACCTCGGTGTACCAGCGAATCCTCGCGCTGATGCGTGGGCAAAGCCTGGTGCAGCGCCCCCCGGTTAAAACCATGGACGGCCTGTGGCTGCCCCATGAAAAAGACGCCGTCGGCAGTTTCCTCGGCCTGGCCATGGTCGGCAGCCCGGAAAAGATCCGCGCCAAGCTGCAAGTGCTGGTGGAGCAGACCGGCGCTGATGAGCTGATCTTTACCTGCGACCTATACGAGCACGCCGACCGGATTCATTCCTACGAACTGCTGGCGCAGGTCATGAAGGGCTAAACCCCCAGGCGTAAAAAAACCGACGCACTTGCGTCGGTTTTTATGTCTGCAAGCACACGGAATCACCCGCGGTTGTAAACGATTTCCTTGGTGCCACCTTCACAGCTGCCGACGACCTCGCCATTAGCCGCTGCACCTTTGTCCACCACTTCAAGGGTATACCCCGAAGCGCCATTACCTTGGATCTTCGCGTCAATTTCGTTTTTCAGCTCTTCACAAGGTTTGCCCGCCGCCAGAGCCGTACCTGCAATGCTCAACAAACCTACCGCCAACAAAAAGTTCTTCATCCGTCACATTCCTTGCGCTGTTCGAAAAAAGTACGCCGGCCCTCGTCGAGCCGGCGCATCTAAAAAGCTGTAACGAAGTTTATGGCAATCGGCCAGCGCGCAAGTTCAACTGGCTCGCTCAACTGCTGGCAATACGAAAACCCACCTTGAGCGTGACCTGAAAGTGCGCAGCCTTGCCATCCTTGATGTGGCCGCGGGTTTCGGTTACTTCAAACCACTCCAGATGCTTGATGCTCTTGCTGGCCTCGGCCAGGGCATTGTTGATGGCGTCCTCGATGCTGGTTGGCGACGAGCCCACCAATTCGACTTTCTTGTAAGTGTGATGATCAGTCATGGTGCTTCTCCTAATGGGCGTAAATGAAGCCTAGCAGTGAATTCTCGTACTGCTTCTGGCGACTATCCCCACTCGAAAGTTCATATTTACTGCACTTTCTGAAGCCCCCGCAGTCGGAATCAACACACGCAACTCAATCACTCTAGGAGAGCCCACATGGCCAACACCTCTTTACGCAAAGCGTCATTGGAAAGCATGGAAGCCGAGATTTCGAGCCTGCTCAAATCCCTTGAAAGCCTCAAGGACGATGCATCGGACGAGTCGCTAAAAACCCTGAAGGCCCTGAAAAGCAATGCCGAGAACGCCCTGAGACATTCTCGCCACCTGATCAGCGATGCCTACGAAGAAGTCAAAGTCAAAACCCGTGAAACCGGTGTTGCAACGCGGGACTACGCACAAGAGCACCCATGGACTACCGCTGGCGTCGCCGTTGGCGCGCTGGGTCTGCTGGCAGCTTACTTGCTGTGCAAACGCGGCGACTAAACGTCCTGGCGCGCCAGCTCAGCCTTGAGCCACTGCGCCAGTTGCCGGGCGCGCCCATCGGCGGCGCGCTTGGGTAGCCACAACGCCAGTTGCGCCGGGGTTTCACTGAAACCCCACGGCGCAACCAGGCGCCCCGCCCGCAGATCCTCTGCAACCAGCGGTTCAGGCGCAATCGCCACCCCAAGACCTGCCACGGCCGCTTCCAGCAAATAATACAAATGCTCGAAACCTTGCCCGTACTTCAATGCGCCAGGCTCAATCCCGTGACGTTGCGCCCAACTGGGCCAGGCTTGAGGACGAGAAGTGGTGTGCAATAAATTTTCGTTGCGCAATGCCTCGGCAGGCGCCTGACGCAAACGCTCGTAGTGAGTAAAACGCGGGCTCATGACCGGGCCGATGCGTTCGCTGGTCAATTCATAGACCTGCATATCCGCCGGCCACGGTGGCTCGGCAAACACCAGCAGGGCGTCCAGCCCGGGGCGCCGTGGGTCGAGATCGCCTTCGCCCGCCGACAGGTGCAGTCGTAAGTCCGGCAACTCAGCGTTCAAACGGCCCAGACGTGGAATAAACCAACGCGCCAGCAAACTGCCTGAACAACCGAGGACAAACGGTGCATCGGCGCTGCTTTGTGTGAGTTCTGCGCAGGTATCTCTTAACCGCTCGAACGCCTCAAAGCTGGCGTCCCGCAGCCTGATGCCGGCATCTGTGAGTTTGAGCCCGCGCCCCTCCTTGATGAAAAGACTCACGCCCAAGTGTTCTTCCAACACCTTCAACTGTCGGCTGACCGCGCCATGGGTGACGTGCAATTGCTCGGCGGCCTGGCTGACGCTGTTGAGCCGGGCGGTGGCTTCGAACGCGCGCAAGGCGTTCAGCGGGGGAAGGTCTCGGCTCATGATATCTGTGAGTTTTCCTGACATGTTGTGGCGATCTTATCGGTTTTCACAGCCTAGCGTCAGGGGTAGAGTGACCGTCATTGCCTCTCACACGAATTCTTCCTGGAGCGCCCCATGACTCAGTCCCAGACCGATCTACGCAACGGCCCTGACGCCAATGGCCTGTTTGGCTCGTTCGGCGGCCGCTACGTGGCGGAAACCTTGATGCCGTTGATCCTCGACCTGGCCCGCGAATACGAAGCAGCGAAGATCGACCCGGCCTTCAACGAAGAACTGGCCTACTTCCAGCGCGATTACGTCGGGCGCCCAAGTCCGCTGTACTTCGCCGAACGCCTGACCGAATTCTGCGGCGGCGCCAAGATTTACCTCAAGCGCGAAGAGCTGAACCACACCGGCGCCCACAAGATCAACAACTGCATAGGCCAGATCTTGCTGGCGCGGCGCATGGGTAAAAAACGCATCATCGCCGAGACTGGCGCCGGCATGCACGGTGTGGCCACTGCCACCGTCGCCGCACGGTTTGGCCTGCAATGCGTGATCTACATGGGCACCACCGACATCGAGCGCCAGCAGGCCAACGTGTTTCGCATGAAGTTGTTGGGCGCCGAAGTGATCCCGGTAGTCGCCGGCACCGGCACCCTCAAAGACGCGATGAACGAAGCCCTGCGTGACTGGGTAACCAACGTCGACAGCACCTTCTACCTGATCGGCACCGTGGCTGGCCCACATCCATACCCGGCAATGGTCCGCGATTTCCAGTCCGTGATCGGCAAGGAAACCCGTACTCAGCTGCAAGCCCAGGAAGGCCGTCTGCCCGACAGCCTGGTAGCGTGCATCGGTGGTGGCTCAAACGCCATGGGCCTGTTCCACCCGTTCCTCGATGACACCAGCGTCGAAATCATCGGCGTCGAAGCCGCCGGTTACGGCATCGAAACCGGCAAGCACGCGGCCAGCCTCAACGGCGGCGTACCGGGCGTACTACACGGCAACCGCACCTTCCTGCTACAGGACGACGACGGCCAGATCATCGACGCCCACTCGATTTCCGCCGGTCTTGATTACCCTGGTATTGGTCCTGAACACGCCTGGTTGCATGACATCGGCCGTGTCCAGTACACCTCGGTCACCGACAACGAAGCCCTCGACGCCTTTCACAAATGCTGCCGCCTGGAAGGGATTATTCCTGCACTGGAAAGTGCCCACGCCCTGGCCGAAGTGTTCAAGCGCGCACCGACCCTGCCCAAGGATCACCTGATGGTGGTCAACCTGTCCGGCCGTGGCGACAAAGACATGCAAACCGTGATGCACCACATGGAGCATTCTCAACAAGAGCACTCCCAGCAGGAGAAACACTGATGAGCCGCCTGCAAACGCGTTTTGCCCAACTCAAGGAACAAAACCGCGCCGCCCTGGTGACCTTCGTCACCGCCGGCGACCCGGGTTATGACACCTCTCTGGCAATCCTCAAGGGCTTGCCGGGTGCCGGCGCCGACGTGATCGAACTGGGCATGCCCTTCACCGACCCGATGGCCGACGGCCCAGCCATTCAACTGGCCAACATCCGTGCGCTGACGGCCAAGCAGAACCTGACAAAAACCCTGCAGATGGTCCGCGAGTTCCGCCAGGGCAACAGCGATACGCCGTTGGTATTGATGGGCTACTTCAACCCGATCCACATGTACGGCGTACCACGCTTTATTAGCGACGCCAAGGAAGCCGGTGTCGACGGGCTGATCGTGGTCGACCTGCCACCGGAACATAACAGCGAGCTGTGCGACCCCGCCCAGGCCGCCGGTATCGACTTTATCCGCCTGACCACGCCGACCACCGACGATGTGCGCCTGCCAACGGTACTTAACGGAAGCTCGGGGTTTGTGTACTACGTGTCGGTCGCCGGGGTAACCGGTGCCGGTGCCGCCACCCTGGAGCACGTCGAAGAAGCGGTCACTCGTCTGCGTCGCCATACCGACCTGCCCATCAGTATCGGTTTTGGCATCCGCACCCCGGATCAAGCCGCCGCCATCGCCCGCCTGGCGGACGGAGTGGTAGTGGGTTCGGCGCTGATCGATCACATCGCCAACGCCAGCAACGACCAACAAGCGATTGATGGCGTGTTGACCCTGTGCGCGGCGCTGTCAGAAGGTGTACGTAACGCGCGCAAGTAAGCGTCTCGTAAGCTGTAGGTAAAGTTCCTGATACACAGGAATCAAGCCGCACAATTACGGCCTAAACAGCAAGACCAAGGGATTTCGAACCTCGTTCGAAATCCCTTTTTGTTGTTTGCGCAATGAGGAATACCCATGAAAATGTCCAAACGTATGATTATCGCGTTAGGCGTGCTGACACTCAGCGCCAGCGCCCTGGTGCAGGCCGCGCCACCCGACCAGCGTGGCGGACCTGATCGTGGCGGCCCCCAAGGCCAAAATGAGCAACGTGGCGATGACCATCGCGGCCCCCAGGGAAATCGCCGTGGCGGGCCGCCCCAGGACTTTGGTCCAGTGCGGGAAATTATCCGCGACAACCACGGACAATTCTCGCGCGGCGCGCCACCGCCACGGGGTATCCACTTGGTCAGAGGCCAGCCGCTGCCCCATGGCTACTACGGCGAGCGCCTGGACAATCGCGCCCTAGCGCACCTGCCGTATTACCAGGGCTATGAATGGCGGCGCTCGGGCCCGGATGTGGTGTTGATCGCCATCAGTACCGGGATCGTCTATCAGATTCTGGACGGCGTGCTGAACTGACGCCTAAGTGCTCTGGTGGTGAGGGAGCAAGCTCCCTCGCCACAGATACTCACCAGCTATCTACAGCTCAATGCGCTCGACCTTGCCCACCAGCAGGATGTAGGACAACGCCCCAAGCAACGCCAACACCGCGATGTAGGTAATCGCCGGAGCAAACGAATCGCCGCTTGCCAAAAAGCCGATGACGATAGGCGTGGTGATCGCCGACAGGTTACCGATGAAGTTGAACACACCCCCCGTCAGCCCCAGCAACCGTGCCGGCGCCAGGGTCGACACCAGCGACCAAGTGATCGAAGCCAGGCCATTACCGAAGAACGCCACGGCCAGGAAGGCGATAACCCATGCCGTCGAATCAACAAAGTTGGCGCCGATGATCGCCGTGGAAATCAACAACCCACCAATGATCGGCAACTTGCGGGCAAAACCCACCGATGCGCCACGGCGAATCAGCCAGTCGGAAAACAGCCCGGAGCACAGCACGCCGACAAATGCCGCCAGGAACGGCAGCGACGCCAGCAAGCCAGACTTGATGAAGTCCATGCCGCGATACTTCACCAGATAGGTCGGGAACCAAGTCAGGAAGAACCACAGGGTCGAGTTCAGGCAGAACTGCCCCAGGTAAATCCCCCAAAGCTTGCGCTTACTCAGCACGATACCCAGGTCGACCCAACTGAAAGGCGCCTTGCGTTTGGCGGTTTGCTCCTGGATATCCACCAGCCCACCGCCCTCGCGGATCAGCTCAATCTCGGCAGCGTTGACCCCTTTGAAATCCCTAGGCTCGCGGTATACCGCGTACCAGATCACCGCCCACAGAATGCCAACGACACCGGTACTGATAAACACCATGTGCCAGCCATAGTGATGCTGCAACCACGCCAGCACCGGCGTCAGGAACGCCAGGCCGACAAACTGCCCGGAGGTGTAGAAGCCGATAGCGGTGGCACGTTCGCGCTCGGGAAACCAGGTGGTGACCACGCGGCTGTTGATAGGGTAGGCCGGCGCCTCCAGGGCGCCGACGGCCATGCGCAGCACAAACAGGGCGATGAAGCTGGCGGCAAAACCGAGCATCACGGTAGCAATGGACCACAGCAGCAAGGCGACGGTGTACAGAATGCGTGGCGGCACTCGGTCCACCAGCCAGCCGCCGGGAATTTGCATGGCGGCGTAGGTCCAGCCGAATGCCGAGAAGATCAACCCGACATGCACCGGGTCGATGCCCAGTTCAGAGGTCAGGGCCGGAGCGGCAATCGACAGGTTGCTACGGTCCAGGTAGTTGATCACCACGGTGATAAACAGCAGGACCATGATGAAATAGCGCTTGCGGGTAGGCGTGACTAAAGAAGCCTGCCCGGTGAAGGATTCAGGTTGCATGGGGTGCCTCTTCTTATGGTTATTGAGGGCTGATGCCGGACTTACTGAATAAACCGGATTGAATGTGGGAGCTGGCTTGCCTGCTCCCACATTGACCGCACTTTTTCAGCAACTGAATGGTGTGCTTACCACTCCGCAAAACTGCCATCGGCATGACGCCAGATCGGGTTGCGCCAGCGGTGACCAATGGCCGCACGCTCGATCACATATTCCTCGTTGATCTCAATGCCCAGGCCTGGCCCATTAGGGATTTTCACAAAGCCCTGGTCGTAGTCGAAGACACCTGGGTCACGAACGTAATCGAGCAGGTCGTTGCTCTCGTTGTAGTGGATGCCCAGGCTTTGCTCCTGGATAAACGCGTTGTAGCAAACCGCATCCAATTGCAGGCACGCCGCCAGGGCAATCGGGCCCAGCGGGCAGTGCAGCGCCAGGGCCACATCGTAGGCTTCGGCCATGTTGGCGATCTTGCGGGTTTCGGTGATGCCGCCAGCGTGGGAAGCATCCGGCTGGATGATGTCGACGTAGCCTTCGCTGAGCACCCGCTTGAAATCCCAACGCGAGAACAGCCGCTCGCCCAAGGCAATCGGCGTACTGGTCAGCGGCGCCAACTCTTTGAGCGCTTCGTAGTTTTCGCTGAGCACCGGCTCTTCGATAAACATCAGTTTGTAGGGGTCCAGCTCCTTCATCAGCACCTTGGCCATGGGCTTGTGCACTCGACCATGGAAGTCGACACCGATACCGACGTTCGGCCCCACCGCATCGCGCACGGCAGCGACATTGGCCAGGGCCAGGTCGACTTTTTCGAAACTGTCGAGAAACTGCAGCTCTTCGGTGCCGTTCATTTTCACTGCGGTGAAACCACGGGCAACGGCTTCTTTTGCAGCACGCGCGGTGTCCGCCGGACGGTCGCCGCCGATCCACGAATACACGCGGATCTTGTCACGCACCTGGCCGCCCAGCAGGTCGCTGACCGACACACCCAACGCCTTGCCCTTGATGTCCCACAACGCTTGGTCGATGCCGGCCAAAGCGCTCATGTGGATCGCGCCACCACGGTAGAAACCACCGCGATAGAGCACGGTCCAGATGTCTTCAATGTTGCGTGGGTCTTTGCCGATCAAATAGTCGGAAAGTTCTTCGACGGCGGCCGCTACGGTATGGGCGCGGCCTTCAACCACGGGCTCGCCCCAACCGGTCACGCCCTGGTCGGTTTCAACCTTGAGGAAGCACCAGCGCGGCGGCACGATGAAGGTGGTCAGTTTGGTGATTTTCATCTTTTTATCTCTCTTGTCAGATGCAGCGCCGGGGCGCCAAACACATTCAGTTCAAGGCGTTCCAGGCGGCGACATAAGCCTGGGCGCGGCTCGCTACCTGATCGACGGTCATACCTGGTTTGAACAACCCCGAGCCCAGGCCAAAGCCTTTGACCCCGGCCTCCACAAACACCTGCATGTTGTCCGGCGTGATCCCACCCACGGGCAACAACACCGTGCCCGCCGGCAATACTGCAAGCCAGGCCTTGATCACCGCCGGGCCCATTTGCTCGGCAGGAAACAGCTTCAACACATCCGCGCCTTCGGCCAACGCCGCAAAGGCCTCGGTCGGCGTGGCGACGCCGGGCGACAGATAAAGGCCCGCGGCTTTCGCTGCGCGCAGTACCTTCGCATCGCTGTGGGGCATGACGATCACCTGGCCGCCAGCGGCCTTGACCTGCTCCACCTGCTCAGGGGTCAGCACCGTGCCGGCACCGATCAGGCAATCGGCCGGCAGGGTGTCGCGCAGGGTGCGGATGCTGGTGTAGGGATCTGGCGAATTAAGCGGCACTTCAATGACCCGAAACCCGGCCTGGTACAGCACCTGGCCGATAGCTGCTGCTTCATCCGGGCGCAGACCCCGCAGGATCGCGATCAAACCGTTGTGTGTCAGTGCTTGCTTGAGCATGTCAGGCCTCCAGTACAGGTTGAACGGATGCAGGCAGCAGCCCTGCGGCGACTGCCAACTGCCAAAGGCCACGCTCGGTGGCCTCCTGTGCCAGCGTCACGCGGGGGAAGCCGCAGAGTTCGAGGGCACGCTGATAGCGGGCGCACAGTTGAGAGTTGCCCACCAGAACGATGTCCGGCCACCGAGCGCGTAGCCCGGACAATTCGTGGCCGATCAGCAGCCCGGACAGATAGTCCGGTTGCTCGTCCGGCGCCAGTTCACCGGTCAACCCTAGGGTACGGGCGCTGAACAAGGTCGACAGCAAGCCCATCTGGCCGGCGGCCGACAACGCTACCTGCACACCTCGATCAAAGGCGGCTGCCTGAAAGTGTTTTGAAGGTTGTTGGGTGCGGCCCAGGATGCTGTGCTCGCTGAGCACGGCGAACAGTTCGCCAGTCATGAAGGTGTCAAAGTGGGTAATACAGCCACCCGCCACCTCGACCCATTTGGAATGACTGCCGGGCAGGCCGATCAACAGTTGGCTGTCGAGGCCGGCGGACAGGCTTTGCAGCACGCCAAGCACCTGGGTTTCTTCGCCGCGCATGACATTGGGCAAACTCGAGCGCTGAATCACACCAGGCACGATATGCACATCGACACCCCTCAGGCTGCGCACCACCTGCAGTGCCTGGCCAAGGGTGGCGACATCGGCGGGTGTGTCGCGGTAGGCCGCTTCGCTCCAGCCCTGGGCGCTGCCGACCATGCCGCAAGCGATGACGGGGAGACCGGGCTGGGCATCGAGCCAGTCGCCGCAGGCCGCATCAAATGCCAGCTCGAAACCATCGGTACAGCGAATGCCGGCGATGACCCGAGGCTCGCTGGGCAAATGCATGATCCCCGACGCCAGGGCGCGTCGTTCAAGGACCAGGCCCCCTGGGCCGAGTTTGTAAGCACGAAGGGAGCTTGTTCCCCAATCGAGCGCGATCAATTGCGCCGGCATCGCTTCACCTGAAGTGTGTGGGTGCTGAAAAAGCAGATGAGCGAATATAAACCTAGGGGCAGTAAAATCTCAATATATAAATAACAATCCCATATATCGGGCAACGACAAGCGAAGTGCTACAACTCTTTGCGCTTTTACCGCGAGCAAAAAGGGGATTCACGTGACAAGACGGTGGTTAAAAAATCGACAGATCCAAAGTACGCATCGCGCCCATCCAGATCGCGTACTCGGTATGGTCTTTCAAGTCATCGCCGGTCTCGGGGTGCAAGAACACCACCAAGCCTTTGCGATTAAGCGCCAGCCACGGCAGGACTACGCCAATGTATTCCGGATCAAATGCCAGCTGGCAGCTCCAGTCCGGGTGCGGGCCCACCGGGCGCTCATGCACGCGGCCCATGCGCAGCGGGAACAATTGCGCCGCTTCCTCACAGAGCTTGCGCGCCTGTGAGAGGGTGCTGGCGTCGAAATAGATGTGGGCGTGGTAGCCCTTGATACGTTGCATGACGAATTCCGAACTCAATAATTGGCAGATCCTAGACCGCAATGGACGGCAGGGCCAGACCGGCCAGCGATTGCGCGCTGCTGGCCTGCTCCGCCATTAGCCAGTCGACGAAACGCTCGATCAACTGGCCACGGCGTTTGCGCTGGGGAAGCACCACGTAATAACCAAAACGCGAAATCACCGTGTTGCCAATCGGCCGACACAACCACTTCTGCTCCAACAAGTTATCCACTAGGTGTCGCCAACCGATGGCCACGCCCTGGCCGGCAATTGCCGCCTGAATCAGCAGGGTGTAATTATCGAAACGCAATTGCCCCGGTGTCGGCGCGGTGGTGATGCCCAGCTCGCGGAACACGCCGCTCCAGTCAAACCACTGGCTGTTGTTTTCCTGACGCAGGTGCAGCAATGGGAATTCCAGCAGGCTTTGGGCGGGCAGCGGTAAGGCGCGGTCCTTGAGCAGCTGCGGGCTGCACACCGCAAACACTTCTTCATTGAACAGCCACAGGCTATCGCCTTGCTTGAAGCGACCATCGCCAAACAGCACGGCCACATCGATATCGCTGCGCAAGGTGGCGTGATTGCGTTCGCTGGTGACCAGGCTGACATCCACTTGCGGGTTGGCTTCATGGAAACGGTGCAGGCGCGGCATCAGCCAGTAGGCAGCGAAGGCAAAATCCGTCGCCACTTGCAGCACTTCGTGCTGGTCCTGCTGGGCGATGGCACTCAGGCCCTGGTTGATGTTCTGCAAGCCCGCCTGCACTTGCTCAAATAGCAGAGCGCCAGCATCGGTGAGTTCGATACCCCGGTAGATGCGATCAAACAAGCGAATCGCCAGTTGTTCTTCCAGGCGCTTGATCTGCTGGCTGATAGCCGGCTGGGTGGTGCCCAGCTCCATCGCCGCCGCCGTAAAGCTGCGTTGGCGCGCCGCCGCTTCAAAGGCACGCAGCAGGTCCAGTGACAGGCTACCAAGGGATTTATACATAAGCTGTGCTTATCCTAGACATTGCTTTACATGGGCTTTACCACGTTTTCCATGGCCTGCATGCTCATTCGCATAAACATCGACTATGGAATGCCGCGAAACCATGAAGCGCAAGAACATTCTTTTCATCATGGCTGATCAAATGGCCGCGCCGATGCTTCCGTTCTACGGTTCTTCGCCTATCAAATTGCCGAATCTGAGCCGCCTCGCCGCACAGGGCGTGGTGTTTGACGCTGCTTACTGCAATAGCCCACTCTGCGCGCCGTCGCGTTTTACCCTAGTCAGCGGACAACTGCCGAGCAAGATCGGCGCCTACGACAACGCGGCGGATTTCCCAGCTGACGTGCCGACTTATGCCCACTACCTGCGCCGCCTCGGCTACCGCACGGCCCTGTCCGGCAAGATGCATTTTTGCGGCCCCGACCAACTGCACGGCTATGAAGAACGCCTGACCAGCGACATCTACCCGGCCGACTATGGATGGGCGGTGAACTGGGATGAGCCGGACGTGCGGCCGACCTGGTACCACAATATGGCCTCGGTACTGCAAGCCGGGCCTTGCGTGCGCACCAATCAGCTGGATTTCGATGAAGAGGTGGTGTTCAAGGCCCAACAGTATCTGTTCGACCATATCCGCGAGGATGGCGACCAGCCGTTCTGCCTCACTGTTTCCATGACGCACCCGCACGACCCGTACACCATTCCCAAGCCGTTCTGGGACCTGTACGACGACAACGACATTGCGTTGCCCACAACGCCACCCCAGGGCGATCTCGACCCTCACTCCCAGCGTCTGCTCAAGGTTTACGACCTGTGGGACAAACCACTGCCGGTGGACAAGATCCGCGATGCGCGCCGAGCTTACTTCGGCGCCTGCAGCTACATCGACAGCAACGTCGGCAAGCTGCTGCAAACCCTGGAAGACACCGGCCTTGCCGACGACACCATCATCATCTTCTCCGGCGACCACGGCGATATGCTCGGCGAGCGTGGGCTCTGGTACAAAATGCACTGGTTTGAAATGGCCGCCCGGGTGCCACTGCTGGTCAGTGCGCCGGGGCAATTCAAGGCCGGCCGTGTGAGTGCGGCGGTATCGACCGCCGACCTGTTGCCGACCCTGGTGGAACTGGCTGGCGGCGAGCTTGACGCCCGTCTGCCACTGGACGGTCGCTCGCTGGTCTCGCACTTGCAAGGGCAGGGGGGGCATGACGAAGTGTTCGGCGAATATATGGCCGAAGGCACCATCAGCCCATTGATGATGATCCGCCGTGGTGCCTACAAATTCATCTACAGCGAAGACGATCCCTGCCTATTGTTCGATGTGCACAACGACCCGCGCGAACAGGAAGAACTCAGCCACTCACCAGTGCATCGGCCGCTGTTCGACGCTTTCCTGGCCGAAGCACGGGCCAGATGGGACATCCCGGCGATCCACCAGCAGGTGCTCGCCAGTCAACGCCGTCGCCGCCTGGTGAGCGAGGCGCTGGCCCAGGGCAAGCTGAAGAGCTGGGATCACCAGCCACTGGTGGACGCCAGTCAGCAATACATGCGCAACCACATCGACCTGGACGATCTGGAGCGCAAGGCACGTTATCCACAACCCTGCCAAAACCAATAAAACCTAGGGGAAGCCATGCAAAAGTTATCCACACTCCGGTTATCAAAAGCATTGGGCGTCGGGCTACTGGTGTTGAGCAGTGCCAGCGCGTATGCCGAGCAAAGTTGCGAAACAGTGAAGATGGCCGATCCGGGCTGGAGCGATATCGCGGCCACCAATGCCATTACCGGTTTTTTGCTGACCGGCATGGGCTACAAGGCCAAGGTCGATACCCTGGCGGTGCCGATCACCTTTGGCGGGCTCAAGGACGGCCAGGTGGATGTGTTCCTGGGTAACTGGATGCCGGCACAGCAGGGTTTCTATGACAAGTTCGTCGCCAATGGCGATGTGGTGCAACTGGCGAAAAACCTCGACGGCACCGAGTTCACCCTCGCCGTGCCGGATTATGTGTGGGACGCCGGGGTGCATGATTTTGCCGATTTGAATAAATTTGCAGAAAAGTTCGACAAGAAAATCTACGGCATCGGTTCGGGTGCGCCAGCGAACATCTCGCTGCAAGAGATCATCAAGAAGGATGACTTCAACCTCGGCCAGTGGAAACTGATCGAATCCAGCGAACAGGCGATGCTTGCCGAAGTATCTCGGGCGGTAAAAAAACAGCGCTTCGTTACCTTCCTCGGCTGGACCCCGCACCCGATGAATGTGCAGTTGAAAATGCATTACCTCAAGGGCGGCGAAAAGTACTTTGGCGATACGGGCAGCGTCTATACGCTGACCCGCAAGGGGTATGCGCAGGCCTGCCCCAACGTCGGCAAGCTGTTGACCAACCTGAGTTTTACCCAGGAGATGGAGAACAGCATCATGGCTGAGGTGGTGAACAACAAAGTCAGTAATGCTGATGCGGCGAAGGCGTGGATCAAGGCCAATCCGGCGGTTTTGGATAAGTGGCTGGAAGGGGTCAAGACCTTGGATGGCCAGGACGCGCTGGCCGCCATAAAAGCCAAGCTCTAACGACCCTGAGGCTAAAGCTGGCGAGGCTGCGCCTACGGTGTGTCAGATACACCGCAAACGCAGCCTCGCCGGGACTCGACAGCTGCTACGCATAGCCAACTGATACCCTGACCCAAACCTTTCAACCTGAGCCCGCCATGCCTTGGCCCAACCGCCATAAACTCTTTCCCTTCCTGAGCTGGCTCCCCCGCCAAACCCGCGCCAGCGTCGGGCGGGACGCTATCGTCGGCTTGAGTGGCGCTGTCCTGGCATTGCCGCAATCCATTGCCTATGCGCTGATCGCCGGCCTCCCACCGGAATACGGGCTTTACGCCGCGATCATTCCGGTGCTGATCGCCTGCCTCTGGGGCTCATCCTGGCACTTGATCTGCGGCCCGACAGCAGCGATTTCCATCGTGCTGTATGCCAGTGTCAGCCCACTGGCCGTGCCCGGTTCCCAGGACTACATCACCCTAACTCTGCTGCTGACGTTTCTGGCCGGCGTGTTCCAGTGGTTGCTCGGCATGTTGCGCTTTGGCGCCCTGGTCAATTTCGTTTCCCATTCGGTGGTGCTCGGTTTCACCCTGGGCGCCGCAGCGGTAATCGCCCTCGGCCAGTTGCCCAACCTGCTGGGCCTGGACCTGCCGAGCCAAGCCACCGCAATGAACAGCCTGCTGTCGCTGATCAACCACGCAGGGGACTGGGATCATTCGTCGCTGCTCTTGGGGTTGGGCACCCTAGTGGTGGGCGTACTGCTCAAATACCTGCTGCCGCGTTGGCCGACGCTGTTGATCACCTTGGCACTGGGCACTCTGGTGGCGTGGCTGTGGCCGGCGCTGTTCGGTCATGTCGCGCGGGTCAGTTCGTTTATTGGCCAACTGCCGCCGTTTAGCCCGTTGCCACTGGATCTGGACACGATCCTGCGCCTGCTGCCCAGTGCCGTGGCGGTGGGCATGCTGGGGCTGGTGACGAGCCTGTCGATTGCCCGCTCGTTGTCGGCCCGTTCGCAGCAATTGCTCGATGCCAATCAGGAAGTACGCGCCCAGGGACTGTCGAACATCGCGGGAGGATTTTTCTCAGGCTATTTGTCGGCCGGTTCCTTCACCCGGTCGGGGCTTAGTTACGAGGCGGGCGCACGCTCACCGCTGGCGGGAGTATTTTCGGCGCTGTGGGTGGCGCTGTTCGCCGTGTTCGGCGCGGCGCTGATCGCGCATATCCCGATCCCGAGCATGGCTGCCAGCATCCTGCTGATTTCCTGGGGGCTGGTGGATCATCGGGGCATTCGTGCGTTGTTCCGGGTCAGTCGTGCCGAGTTTTTGGTGATGAGCCTGACGTGCGTTGCCACGCTGTTGCTGGAGTTGCAAACGGCGATCTACGCCGGGGTGCTGGCGTCGCTATTTTTCTACCTCAAGCGGACTTCGCAGCCACGGGTACAACAGTGGCGTGACGGTGACGACGATGTACTGCGGGTCGGCGGGTCGATCTTTTTTGGCGCTAGCCATTACCTGCAGGTTCGACTGCAACGCTTGCACGGCGAACGGGTGGTGATCGAGGCGCAGCAGATCAACTTTATCGACTATTCCGGGGTGGAAATGCTGCACCAGGAAGCACGGCGATTGAGGGATTTGGGGCGTAGCCTGACGTTGCGCCGGGCCAGGCCGCAGGTGGTGGAAGAATTGAAAAAGCTGGAAGGGGCGGATAAGTGCCCCATCAACTTTGAAGATTGAATACCGCCCACTGTAGGAGCGAGGGGACGCCTAGTTCCTACAAAAGGGCCAACTGCCGGCGCAACTCAGCCAGCACCGGTGCCGAATCCGGCCGCACGCCGCGCCACAGCAAGAAGGCTTCCGCCGCCTGTTCCACCAGCATGCCTAAACCATCCATCGCTACCGCTGCGCCGTTTTCACTGGCCCAGCGGCAGAACGCGGTAGGTTCCTTGGCGTACATCATGTCGTAGCAAAAAGTCTTGCCGGGGTCGATCAAGCTGCTGGCAATCGGCGGCACATCCCCTGACAGGCTGGCGGACGTGGCGTTGATGATCAGGTCCACGGACTCGCGCAACCAGTCAAAGCCACTCGCGGAAACCGGACCAAGGTCGTCGAACAGTTCAGCCAGCAATTCGGCCTTTTCCACGGTGCGGTTGGCGATGATCAGCGACGCCGGCTGCTGTGCCAGCAATGGCTCCAGCGCTCCGCGCACCGCTCCGCCCGCGCCAAGCAGCAGGATGCGTTTGCCTTGCAGGCTGAACCCGGCATTGACTGTCAGGTCTCGCACTAGCCCGGCGCCATCGGTGTTATCTCCCAGCAGGCTGTCATCGGCCAACTTGCTCAGGGTATTCACCGCTCCGGCACGCTGGGCACGTTCGGTCAGGGTGTTGGCCAGGCGATAGGCTTGTTCCTTGAACGGCACCGTGACGTTGGCGCCACGGCCCTCAAGAAAAAATGCCTTGGCGCTGCCGGTAAAGTCGTCCAGCGGCGCCAGCAAGGTGGTGTAGTCCAGTTGCTCGCCGGTCTGTTGGGCAAACAGGCGATGGATCAGCGGCGACTTGCTGTGGCCGATGGGGTTACCAAACACAACGTAGCGATCCATCAGATCGCTACCTTGGGCGCGGCAATGCCCAGCCAATCGCGGTCTTGCAGGAAGTAATCGGTCAAGCGCGCCTCGATGCTGCCCGGCGCGGCTTTCCAGTCATAGCTCCAGCGCACTTGCGGCGGCAGGGACATCAGGATCGACTCGGTACGCCCGCCCGATTGCAGGCCAAACAGGGTGCCACGGTCATACACCAGGTTGAATTCAACGTAGCGCCCGCGGCGAAACTCCTGGAATTCACGCTGCTGCTCGGTATAGGCCAGGGCTTGGCGACGCTGGACGATGGGCAGGTAAGCGTCGATGTAGGCATCGCCGATGGCGCGCATGAAGGCGAAGCTGGTGTCGAAGTCCCACTCGTTCAAATCATCGAAGAACAAACCACCGATGCCTCGGGGTTCGTTGCGGTGTTTGATATGGAAATAGCTGTCGCACCAGGCCTTGTAGCGCGAATACACGTCCGGCCCGAATGGTGCACAGGCCTGTTCGGCAACCCGGTGCCAGTGGATGCAATCTTCTTCGTTGCCGTAGTAAGGCGTCAGGTCGAAGCCGCCACCGAACCACCAGACGGCTTCTTCACCTTCTTTTTCGGCGATAAAAAACCGTACATTGGCGTGGGACGTCGGCACATGAGGGTTGTGAGGATGGATCACCAGGGACACGCCCAGGGCTTCAAATCCACGACCGGCCAGTTCCGGGCGATGGGCACTGGCGGATGGTGGAAGGTTGGCGCCGAATACGTGGGAAAAGTTTACGCCGCCTTTTTCGATCACCGAACCGTTCTCGATCACTCGCGTGCGACCGCCGCCGCCGGCAGGCCGGGTCCAGGTGTCTTCGATAAAGCGAGTGTCGGCCTCGAAGGTTTCCAGGGCGCTGCAAATACGGTCTTGCAGGTCGAGCAGGTAGGCTTTAACAGCCTCGGTGCGGGTAGTCATGGCATCACCTTGAATCGGGCAAAGCTACTCGAAGCCGTGGGGCGTCGGCGGCAAATGGGCACACAGGATACCACCCCACCGAGAACAGCCACAGTTGACGAAGTTCAAGCTTAGGAGTCCGATAGGCCTTCGCGAAACCGACTAGAGGACAGTGCAGATGGCCAAACGTATCCAGTTCAGTGCCCATGGCGGCCCCGAAGTACTTGAGTATGTCGACTACACCCCGGCAGAACCCGGCCCGCAGCAAGTTCGTGTGAGCAACAAGGCCATTGGCCTGAATTTTATCGACACGTATTTGCGCAGCGGCCTCTATGCGCCACCAGCCTTGCCATCGGGCCTGGGCGCAGAAGGCGCCGGGGTGGTCGATGCGGTCGGCAGCGAAGTCACTCAGTTCAAGGTCGGCGATCGCGTGGCCTATGGCAGCGGTCCCCTGGGCGCCTACAGCGAATTGCACGTGCTGCCTGCCGCCAACCTTATTCATCTGCCGGACGACATCAGCTTCGAACAGGCCGCCGGTGCCATGCTCAAGGGCCTGACCGTGCAGTACCTGCTGCGCCAGACCTATGACTTGAAAGGTGGCGAAACCATTCTGTTCCACGCCGCTGCTGGTGGCGTCGGCTCCCTGGCCTGCCAATGGGCCAAAGCCCTGGGCGTGAAGCTGATCGGTACCGTCAGTTCGCCGGAAAAAGCCGCCCTGGCCAAATCCCTCGGTGCCTGGGAAACCATCGACTACAGCAAGGAAAACGTCGCACAGCGCGTGCTGGAGTTAACCGACGGCAAGAAATGCCCAGTGGTGTACGACGGTGTCGGCAAAGACACCTGGCTGACGTCCCTGGACAGTGTGGCGCCACGGGGTTTGGTGGTGAGTTTCGGCAATGCATCGGGCGCGGTAGACGGGGTCAACCTGGGGATTCTCGCAGCCAAGGGCTCGCTGTACGTAACCCGGCCGACCCTGGCAACCTACGCCAGCAATCCCAAGGATTTGCAGGCCATGGCCGATGATCTGTTTTCGATGATCAAGAGCGGCAAGGTGCGCATTGATATCAACCAGCGCTATTCGCTGGCCGAAGCGGCGAAGGCGCAGACGGAGTTGTCGGCGCGGCGTACTACGGGGTCGACGATTTTGTTGCCGTAAGGATTTAGGTCTCTGGGGCCTATGAGGGCCTCATCGCGGGCAAGCCCGACTCCCATGCATTCCAATGTGGGAGCCGGGCTTGCCCGCGATGGCCGCGACTCGGTCTTACGAAGGCCGCACCACCTTACCACTCGCCAGATCGCGGATCAGGCTCGGGTTCTTGCGCCCACCCAAGTTACCGCCCAACACCAAATCCACCTGCCCACGGAAATACTGCTCCACGCGAATCCGCGTGCGCGCCGCCGGGCGGCCCTGAGGGTTGGCCGAGGTGGAGATCAACGGCCCCACCAGCGAACACAAATCCCGCACCAGCGGATGATCGCTAACCCGCAACGCCACCGTGTCATGCACACCGGTAATCCACTCGGGCAACAAGTCCTGATGAGGCACCAACCAGGTATTGGGCCCCGGCCAGGTGCTGGCCATGCGGTCTATCCACAGGTCGGGGAAGTCCTCGAAGAGAAAATCGAACTGCCGGATATTGTCGGCAATCAGGATCAGGCCCTTATCCACAGACCGGCCCTTGATCGCCAGCAAACGATCCACGGCCTCCTCGTTCCATGGGTCGCAGCCCAGGCCCCACACCGCCTCGGTTGGATAGGCAATCACCGCGCCTGCGCGAATTTCTCGTGCGGCTTCTTGCACACGCCACCTGTTGACCATTGCTCACTCTCCGGACTAAAGCTCTGCGCAGTTTACCGATCTTCGTTACAAAACCTAACTGCGCGCAAGCCAGCGACCGCTTTCGCAGATCACCCGGCCTTCCAGCTCCAGTTCCGTAAGGGTTGCCAGCACCCGGGACAAGGCCAGGCCGCTGGCAATCGCCAAGGCTTCGCTGGTGTGGGGCGCGGCGTGCAGCAGCGCCACCAGCGGGTGAACAACCGGGATCGGCGCCGGGCGTGACAGTGCTTGCCAGCCGCGCAGGCCTTCAAGGATATGTTCGACGGTTTCCACCAGTGTTGCACCATCACGAATCAACTGATGGCAGCCCTTGGCCCCCGGATGATGGATAGAACCAGGAATCGCATACACCTCGCGCCCTTGCTCCGCCGCCAGCCGTGCGGTGATCAGCGAACCGCTGGCCATTCCGGCCTCCACCACCAGCACACCAAGGGACAGGCCACTGATAATCCGGTTGCGCCGTGGAAAGTTACCGGCTTGGGGCGGAGCGTCCAACGGGAATTCGGAAACCACGGCACTGCCTTGGGCAATCATCGCCTCGGCCAAGCGTCGGTGGCGCTGTGGATAAAAATTTTCCAGCCCAGTGCCCAGCACGCCGATTGTATGCCCCCCAACATCCAAAGCCGCCTGGTGAGCGGCGCCGTCGATGCCCAGGGCAAGGCCACTGGTAATGACAAAACCGGCACTCGCCAGGCTGCGGGAAAACGCGGCGGCGGTGTCCATTCCTGGCCTGGAGGCACGGCGGCTGCCGACCATCGCCAGCTGTGGCTTTTCCAGAATGCCCGGGTCGCCAGCGACGAATAATAGCGGTGGCGCGTCATCCAATTCTGCGAGCAGCGCCGGGTAGTCGGGGTGGTCCCACATCAGCAAATGCTGGGCCGGACGCTCTAGCCAGGTCAATGCCGCGCTGGCGCCGTCACGCACTTCCTCGCTGCGCCGAGCATCGGCGCTAGCCGCCTTGAGGCCCAGGGAGCGCCAGGCACTGGCCGGTGCACTGATGGCTTTTGATGCCGAACCAAACGCCTCGATGAGTTTTCGAAAACCCCTGGGGCCCAGTTCCGGCAGCCTGTGCAAGCGTAGTCGAGCTTCCAGTTCTGCCGGTGAAATTTCGCGGTTATTCGTCGGTAACATTTGATCATCCTTGATCATGAACAAGCTGTGGATAACTCTGTTGGTAACTTATTTAGCAGACTAATTATTGCACCGCGCCAGGACTCTGAAATCGGTCCATCACAGCCAGTGAGCGCGACGCGCTGAGGACCAAGCCGTAACTGAGCTTTTCATAGGTGCGAAACACCAGAAGAGTCCCGACGCGCTCGTCGGGAATCTTCACCGGTGTGCCTGTAACCCTGTCACGGACGGTTTCTCCGGTTTTCGTCACGGCCAGCAAATGACCTTGCGCCAGACCGTCGCGACGCCCCTTGTTCAGAATGACCGTATCAAACACCCCAATCTGCGTGACGCCACGGGGAACATCGATAATTTGTCCTGCAATGGCGTGAGCAGGCGCGTAAGCCAGCAAATTAGACATAACTTCGGGTAGTTGAGTGCTGAGCAGACGATCCCCCGGTCGTACCTCCTGGGTGACCCGTTGCACAGCCAGGGTGGTGACATCACCCACCATCACCACGCGGGCAGTGCCGATATCGTCAGCGTTGATCCCCAGCAGCTCCTGGCTGTCGGGGTCGGTAAAGACCTTGCCCTGGCGGAAGATGCCATAGCTGGGCTGCGCAGGGTCCAGGGCGCCCCGGGCATAAATGCGTTCGCCGTTGGCGCCCAGCACACGCCCGGCCTGCGCCCCGACAATGTAAGGCGCGCTGTCCAGCTCCTGCGACGTATCGAGGATGCGGTCATGCAGTAAAAAACGCTGGATAGCTTTCAGCGTCTCGCTGCCCAGCGGTTGCGGGTGTTGTGGGTAATTGCCGATGGACGGGGCCTGTATATTGGCCGTGACGGCCTGTGCCCACACCAGCAAGACGAGTAGCGATTTCCTCATGGGGTGAATCTCCTTTATTATGTACGTTCGCGTGAAACGCTAGGGCCTTCGCGGCTTTGCAGCGTTTACACCGGCAACCTGGGTCCATCCCGGTGCCGACTTGCCTTTACCTCACATGTGCAGCAATTACGCTTATGGCTATTTTGAACATCCTCGAATTCCCGGACTCGCGCCTGCGCACTATCGCCAAACCGGTGGCCGTAGTGGACGACGAAGTTCGTCAGTTGGTCGATGACATGTTTGAAACAATGTATGAAGCTCCGGGCATCGGCCTCGCCGCGACCCAGGTCAACGTGCACCTGCGCGTCGTGGTTATGGACCTGTCCGAAGATCGCAGCGAACCGATGGTGTTTATCAACCCAGAGTTCGAAACCTTGACCGACGAAATGGGCCAGTACCAGGAAGGCTGCCTGTCGGTGCCGGACTTCTACGAGAACGTCGATCGTCCGCAGCGCGTCAAGATCAAGGCCCTGGACCCTAACGGCAAGCCGTTCGAGCTGATTGCCGAAGGCCTGCTGGCGGTGTGTATCCAGCATGAGTGCGATCACCTCAACGGCAAACTGTTCGTCGATTACCTGTCCACGCTTAAACGCGACCGGATCAAGAAGAAGCTGGAAAAGAAGCATCGCCAGCAAGCTTGATTCCCCTCTTTCAAAGGCTTGCTGCGGCAAGCCTTTTTCTTTTGTGAGATGTTTCCCATGACCGAGCCACTGCGCATCGTTTTTGCCGGCACCCCCGAATTCGCCGCCGAACACCTTAAGGCCCTGCTCGCCAGCCCCTATGAGATCGTGGCGGTGTACACCCAACCGGATCGCCCGGCCGGTCGCGGGCAAAAACTGATGCCCAGCCCGGTCAAGCAACTGGCACTTGAGAACAACATCGTCGTGCTGCAACCGCCAACCCTGCGTAACGCCGACGCCCAGGCCGAACTGGCTGCACTAAAACCGGATTTGCTGGTGGTGGTGGCCTACGGTTTGATCCTGCCGCAAGTGGTGCTGGATATCCCTCGCTTGGGTTGCATCAACAGCCATGCTTCGCTGTTGCCGCGCTGGCGCGGAGCTGCGCCCATCCAGCGCGCGGTGCAAGCCGGTGATGCCGAGAGCGGCGTGACCGTGATGCGCATGGAAGCGGGCCTGGACACTGGGCCGATGCTGCTGAAAGTCACCACGCCGATCAGCAATGAAGACACCGGCGGCAGCCTCCACGACCGCCTGGCCGAGATGGGCCCTGCGGCCGTCGTCCAGACCATCGTCGGTTTGGCAGCGGGCACGTTGGAGGGCCAAGTGCAGGACGACAGCCTCGCCACCTACGCCCACAAACTGAACAAGGACGAAGCCCGCATCGACTGGAGCCTCCCGGCAGTGGAGTTGGAGCGCCTGGTTCGCGCCTTCAACCCATGGCCGGTTTGCCACAGCACCCTCAATGGCGAAGCCTTGAAAGTCCTCGCCTCTACCCTGGCCGAAGGCAAGGGCACGCCGGGCGAAATCATTGGCGCCAGCAAGGACGGCCTGCTGGTGGCCTGCGGCGAGCAGGCGCTGTGTCTGACCCGTTTGCAGTTGCCCGGTGGCAAGGCGCTGAACTTCAGCGATTTGTTCAACAGCCGTCGTGAGAAATTTGCAGCCGGCATCGTCCTGGGCCTTGCGGTGGACGCCCAATGAACCCGCGTCTGGCCGCCGCCAAGGCCCTGGCCGCCGTGCTCAACGGCAAGGCTTCCCTCAACAGTTCGTTGCCGATCCAGCTGGATAAAGTCGAAGACCGTGATCGCGGCTTCACCCAGGACCTGGCCTTCGGTACCGCTCGCTGGCAGCCGCGATTGTCGGCGTTAGCGGCCAAGTTGCTGCAAAAACCGTTCAAGGCTGCGGATGCCGATGTCGAGGCGCTGCTGCTGGTTGGCCTTTATCAACTGCTTTACACCCGCGTGCCACCCCACGCGGCCATCGGTGAAACCGTCGGTTGCGCCGACAAACTGAAAAAAACCTGGGCCAAGGCCCTGCTCAACGCCGTGCTGCGCCGCGCCCAACGGGAAAGCGAAGCGCTGCTGGCCGAGCTGGAACATGACCCGGTGGTGCGCACCGCCCACCCGCGCTGGCTGCAAAAATCCCTGAAAGCCTTCTGGCCTGAGCAATGGGAGGCCATCTGCGCCGCCAACAATGCTCATCCTCCGATGATTTTGCGGGTCAATCGGCGCCATAAAAGCCGTGACGCTTACCTTGTATTACTGAGCGAGGCAGGCATTGCCGCCACCGCCTGCGTCTACAGCCAGGACGGTATCGTCCTTACTGAACCTGGCGATGTGCGCAATCTGCCAGGCTTCGCCGAGGGCTGGATCAGCGTGCAGGACGAAGCCGCACAACTGGCCGCAGGCCTCCTGGACCTGGCGCCTGGTCAACGGGTTCTGGACGCCTGCTGCGCACCGGGCGGCAAGACTTGCCACATCATGGAAGTCGAGCCTGGCCTGGCCGGCGTAGTGGCGGTGGACCTGGAAGCCAAGCGCCTGGTACGGGTGCGGGAAAACCTTGCGCGCCTTGGTCTGAGCGCCGAACTGATCGCCGCCGACGGCCGCGACACCGCCGTTTGGTGGGACGGCAAGCCGTTCCAGCGCATCCTGCTGGATGCACCGTGTTCGGCCACCGGGGTGATTCGCCGCCACCCGGATATCAAGCTGACCCGCCAGCCCGACGACATCGCCGCCCTGGCCGTATTGCAAGGTGAGTTGCTCGATGCCCTGTGGCCGACCCTGGAAGTTGGCGGCATCTTGCTCTACGCCACCTGCTCCACCCTGCCCACCGAGAACACCGAAGTGATCGAAGCCTTCCTCGCTCGCACCAGCGGCGCGCGGGAGTTGGACCTCGACATCCAGGCGGGGATCAAGCAGCCTCATGGCCGCCAGCTGCTGGCCCAAGAGGGCGGTCACGACGGCTTCTACTACGCCAAACTGATCAAGATTGCCGCCGCACGCGGCTGAAATAGTTTTAAAGGAGTGACCGGATGAAAATCATCATCCTCGGCGCAGGGCAGGTCGGCGGCACGCTGGCCGAGCATTTGGCCAGTGAAGCCAACGACATTACCGTGGTCGACACCGACGGCGAGCGCCTGCGTGATCTGGGCGACCGCCTCGATATCCGCACCGTGCAGGGTCGCGCCTCGTTCCCGACGGTGCTACGCCAGGCCGGCGCCGACGACGCCGACATGCTGGTGGCCGTGACCAACAGCGACGAAACCAATATGGTCGCCTGCCAGGTCGCCCACACCCTGTTCCACACCCCAACCAAAATCGCCCGGGTGCGGGAAGCGGCCTACCTGACCCGCGCCGGCCTGTTCGACAACGACGCGATTCCGGTAGACGTACTGATCAGCCCGGAACAGGTGGTCACCCATTACATCAAGCGCCTGATCGAACACCCCGGCGCCCTGCAAGTGATCGACTTTGCCGAAGGCAAGGCGCAGTTGGTGGCGGTCAAGGCCTACTACGGCGGGCCCCTGGTGGGTCAGCAACTGCGCCAGCTGCGCGAGCACATGCCAAATGTCGAGACCCGGGTGGCGGCGATTTTTCGTCGCGACCGGCCGATCCTGCCCCAGGGTGACACGGTGATCGAGGCCGACGACGAAGTGTTCTTCATCGCCGCCAAGGCAAATATTCGCGCGGTAATGAGCGAAATGCGCCGGCTCGATGAGAGCTACAAACGCATCGTCATCGCCGGTGGCGGGCAGATCGGCGAACGTTTGGCCGAGGCCATCGAAAGCCGCTACCAGGTGAAGATCATCGAGATGAACCCGGCGCGCTGCCGGTACTTGTCCGACACCCTCGACAGCACCGTCGTACTGCAAGGCAGTGCATCGGACCGCGACCTGCTGCTGGAAGAAAACATCGCCGACGCCGATCTTTTCCTGGCCCTGACCAACGATGACGAAGCCAACATCATGTCGTCCTTGCTGGCTAAACGGCTGGGGGCGAAGAAGGTGATGACCATCATCAACAACCCGGCCTATGTCGATCTGATCCAGGGCGGCGATATCGACATCGCCATCAGCCCGCAACTGGCGACCATCGGCACTTTGTTGGCCCACGTGCGGCGCGGCGATATCGTCAGCGTTCACTCGTTGCGCCGGGGCGCAGCGGAAGCCATCGAGGCGATTGCCCACGGCGACTCGAAGTCGAGCAAGGTGATCGGTAAGGCAATCCGCGACATTGGCTTGCCGCCTGGGACCACCATCGGCGCGATCATCCGTGATGAAGAGGTGATCATCGCTCACGACGACACGGTGATCGCTACCGGCGACCACGTGATTCTGTTCCTTGTGGATAAAAAACATATCCGCGATGTGGAAAAGCTGTTCCACGTGGGACTGAGCTTTTTCTGATCAACCGGAGTGACCGATATGCTCGAATCCCTGGAAAAAATGCTCGCCAAGGGTGTGGATAACTCGCTGCTGCGCTTTGGGTTGGGCAAGGGTTATCTGGACCTGAAAGACAATGCCAAGGCGGCCGAGCATTTACAGCAATGCGTGGCGTTTGATCCGAAGTATTCGGCGGCGTGGAAGCTGTTGGGTAAAGCGCAGTTGGGGCTGGATGATCGCGCAGCGGCGCGACTGGCCTGGGAGCAGGGGATTGCAGCCGCGCAGGCCCATGGCGACAAGCAGGCAGAGAAAGAGATGACAGTGTTTCTGAAGAAACTCGATCGCCAGACTTGAATTACTCATGTGGCAAGCGGGCTTGCCCGCCCGCCACAATGAGCCTCACAGCCTCTAGAGGCTTGCGCCGGGCTTAGTACCACCGCGCCTCACCCGGCGGGCGTTTCTTGAAGCGTTTCATGCTCCACATGTACTGGCTCGGATACGCCCTCACATACCGCTCCACCACCTTGCTCATCGCTGCGCAGGAAGTTGCGGTGTCGGTGCTGTACATGTCGTCCGGCGCCGCTTCGAGAATCACTTTGTACCCCGAACCGTCCGGCAGCCGTAGCGCATGCAGGAACACGCCAACGGCTTTACCGCCCGCCAGCATGTTCGGCACAAACTTGCTGGTCAGCGCCTGAGTGGCGAAGAACGGCACGAAGATCCCGGCAGACTCTGCCGGCTCCGGATCAGCAGGAATACCCACCTGGCCACCTTTGCGCACTTCCTTGATGACACTGAGGATGCCTTCCTTGGTGGACGCCGCCACCCGGTTGCCCAACTGCACCCGCTGTTTGCGTAGCAAGTCATCCACCGCCTTGAGCTTGGGCGGACGGTAGAAAATGATCGGTTTGCACTGGTTGCAATAGAAGTGGTTCAACACTTCCCAGTTGCCCAGGTGGCTGGTGATGCCCACCACGCCTTTGCCGGAAGCCAACGCTTCGTGCAGCACTTCCAGGCCTTCGACTTCGCGCACCAGGTCGATGGAGCGCTGGGCCGGCCAGATCCAGGCACAGGCGCTTTCGGTCAGGGACTTGCCGATGTCCATCAGGCTTTGCCCCACCAGACGCTCGCGCTCGGCCGGGTCCATATCCGGGAAGCATTTGGACAGGTTGATCCGCACCGTGTCACGGGAGCGATTGGGGGTTTTCCACATGATCCAGCCAATGGCCGTCCCCACGGCTTGCACGGCGCGCCAAGGCAGCAGGGCAAACAGCCTCAGAGCGCCTACCAGCAAGGCGCCTTTAATCTTTTCCACAGGTCACTCCTGATGTTGTGCGGTGCGCAAAGCGACCATTCTAACCGCCGTTGGCGAGGGTAGCGTAACGATCACAGTCTAGGGTGTGGTCCATGACCATACCCGAGGCCTGCATGAACGCGTAACAGATGGTCGGCCCGACGAACGTGAAGCCGGCTTTTTTCAAGCCTTTACTCATGGCTTCTGCGATGGGCGTGACGGCCGGCACTTCGCAGCGATCCTTGAAATGATTGATGCTCGGCACGCCGCCGACAAACGACCAGAGAAACCCTACCGGGTCCTCCAAAGCCAGCCAGGCAACGGCATTGCGCCGGGCGGCATTGAGTTTCAGACGATTGCGGATAATTCCCGGATCAAGCATCAATGCCTCGATTTCTTCATCGCTTATCTGCGCCACCCGCTGTACATCAAAAGCGAACAACACCTTTCGATAGTGCTCGCGTTTGCGTAAAACGGTGATCCAGGACAGGCCCGCCTGGAACCCTTCGAGTAAAAGCAACTCGAACAAACCCTGCGCATCGCGTAGCGGCGTTCCCCACTCCTGATCGTGATAAGCCATGTACAGCGGATCTTCAGAACACCAAAAGCAGCGTGGCATAAGGCTCCAGGGGATGGTGGCGCGGCCGAATCGGGTATACTCCCGCTCTTTAAATCGCAGCCCAAGTAACAGGTGAATTTCGTGAGCCAGCCTACGCCAGCCGTGCGTACCTTCCAAGACTTGATCCTCGCCCTCCAGCAATACTGGGCCGAGCAAGGCTGTGTGGTACTTCAGCCCTATGATATGGAAGTAGGCGCCGGCACTTTCCACACCGCTACCTTCCTGCGGGCCATCGGCCCGGAAACCTGGAACGCCGCTTATGTGCAGCCCAGTCGTCGCCCGACTGACGGCCGCTACGGCGAAAACCCAAACCGCCTGCAGCACTACTATCAGTTCCAGGTGGTCTTGAAGCCTAACCCGGACAATTTCCAGGAGTTGTACCTGGGCTCATTGAAACATGTCGGCCTGGACCCGCTGGTCCACGACATTCGTTTCGTCGAAGACAACTGGGAATCGCCGACCCTGGGCGCCTGGGGTTTGGGCTGGGAAGTCTGGCTCAACGGCATGGAAGTCACCCAGTTCACCTACTTCCAGCAAGCGGGCGGCATCGAGTGCTACCCGGTGACCGGCGAGATCACTTACGGTCTTGAGCGCCTGGCCATGTACCTGCAGGGCGTGGATTCGGTCTACGACCTGGTCTGGGCTGACGGTCCGTTCGGCAAGGTCACTTATGGCGATGTGTTCCACCAGAACGAAGTGGAGCAGTCGACCTACAACTTCGAACACGCCAACGTCGAGAAACTGTTCGAGCTGTTCGACTTCTACGAAAGCGAAGCCAAGCGCCTGATCGAACTGGATCAGCCGCTGCCGTTGCCAAGCTATGAGATGGTCCTGAAGGCATCCCACACCTTCAACCTGCTGGATGCCCGCCGAGCCATCTCGGTTACTGCGCGCCAGCAATACATTCTGCGTGTACGCGCCCTGGCGCGTTCCGTCGCCCAAGCCTACCTGCTGGCTCGCGCCAAGCTCGGCTTCCCGATGGCGCACCCAGACCTGCGTGATGAAGTGTTGGCTAAGCTGGAGGCTGCACAATGAGTGCTCAAGATTTCCTGGTTGAACTGGGCACCGAAGAGCTGCCGCCCAAGGCACTCAATACCCTGGCCGACGCGTTTCTGGCCGGTATCGACAAGGGCCTGCAAGCCGCTGGCCTGGGTTATGAAGCCAAGAAGGTCTACGCCGCACCACGCCGCCTGGCCGTCCTGATCACCGCTTTGGCCACTCAGCAACCTGATCGCAGCATCAACCTCGACGGCCCGCCACGCCAGGCCGCCTTCGATGCTGAAGGCAACCCGACGCAAGCAGCCTTGGGTTTTGCCAAGAAGTGCGGCGTCGAGCTAAGCGAAATCGACCAGAGCGGTCCGAAACTGCGCTTCAGCCAGATCATCAAGGGCAAGCCAACCGCAAGCCTCTTGCCGACCATCGTTGAAGACTCCCTGAACGACCTGCCGATTCCCAAGCGCATGCGCTGGGGTGCCCGCAAGGAAGAGTTCGTGCGTCCGACCCAATGGCTGGTAATGCTGCTCGGTGACCAGGTCGTCGATTGCACCATCCTCGCCCAGAGGGCTGGCCGGGATTCGCGTGGTCACCGCTTCCATCACCCAGAAAGCGTGCGCATCACCGCGCCGGCCAACTACCTCAATGACCTTCGTGCAGCCTATGTGCTGGCGGATGCCAATGAGCGCCGCGAGCTGATCAGCAAGCGCACCGAAGAGCTGGCCCGTTCGCAGGAAGGCACCGCCATCGTGCCGCCAAGCCTGCTGGACGAAGTGACCGCCCTGGTTGAGTGGCCAGTGCCGCTGGTGTGCTCGTTCGAAGAGCGTTTCCTCGACGTGCCGCAAGAAGCGCTGATCACCACCATGCAGGACAACCAGAAGTATTTCTGCCTGCTGGACGTCGACGGCAAATTGCTGCCGCGTTTCATCACCGTGGCCAATATCGAGAGCAAGGACCCGCAGCAGATCATCGAAGGTAACGAGAAAGTCGTTCGCCCGCGCCTGACCGATGCCGAGTTCTTCTTCAAGCAAGACAAGAAGCAGAAGCTGGAAGACTTCAACCTGCGCCTGCAAAACGTGGTGTTCCAGGAAAAACTGGGCAGCGTCTACGACAAGGCTGTGCGGGTTTCCAAGCTGGCGGCCTACATCGCCCCACGCATTGGCGGCGATGCCACTCTCGCCGCCCGAGCCGGCCTGCTGTCCAAGTGCGACCTGGCCACGGAAATGGTCGGCGAGTTCCCGGAGATGCAAGGTGTTGCCGGTTACTACTACGCCCTCAATGACGGCGAGCCGCAAGATGTCGCCCTGGCCCTGAACGAGCAATACATGCCGCGCGGTGCGGGTGCTGAACTACCGACTACCGTCACCGGCGCAGCCGTGGCCATCGCCGACAAGCTCGATACCCTGGTGGGTATCTTTGGCATCGGCATGTTGCCTACCGGCAGCAAAGACCCGTACGCCCTGCGCCGTGCAGCCCTGGGCGTGCTGCGGATTCTGATCGACAAGAAGCTCGACCTCGACCTGACCCAGGCCGTGGTGTTTGCCGTCGGCCAGTTCGGCGCCAAGGTCAAGCAAGCCGGCCTGGCCGAGCAAGTGCTGGAGTTCGTCTTCGATCGTCTGCGTGCTCGTTACGAAGACGAAGGTGTGGACGTTTCGGTCTACCTGTCGGTTCGTGCCCTGCAACCGGGTTCGGCGCTGGACTTCGATCAGCGCGTGCAAGCCGTTCAGGCCTTTTGCAAGTTGCCAGAAGCTGATGCGTTGGCCGCCGTAAACAAACGTGTGTCGAACCTGCTGAGCAAGGCCGAAAACCTCGGCTCTGCTGAAGTCGATCCCGGCCTGTTTGCCGACGCCAAGGAGTTCTCGCTGAACTCGGCCATCGCCAAGGCGGAAAACGCGGTGAAGCCGCTGATCGCTGAACGCAACTACGCCGAAGCATTGGCGCGCCTGGCCACCTTGCGTGAGCCGGTCGATGCGTTCTTTGAAGCGGTGATGATCAATGCCGAAGATGCGGGCGTGCGGAAAAACCGCTACGCCATGCTGGCGCGTCTGCGTGGGTTGTTTATCAATATCGCTGACATTTCCGTACTGGGCTGATCATGTTGAAACTGCTGATTCTCGATCGGGACGGGGTGATCAACTACGACTCCGACGCTTACATCAAGTCGGTGGAGGAGTGGATTCCATTGCCCGGCTCGATCGAGGCCATCGCGCAGTTGAGCAAGGCGGGCTGGACGGTGGCAATCGCTACCAACCAGTCCGGCATCGCCCGTGGCTACTACGATGTTGCCACCCTCGATGCCATGCACGCGCGTTTGCGCACATTGGTAGCAGAGCAGGGCGGTGAAGTGGGGCTGGTGGTTTACTGCCTCCACGGGCCGGATGAGGGCTGCGCTTGTCGCAAGCCAAAACCGGGCATGCTGAAAACTATTGCAGAGTATTACAATGTGCCGTTGACGGGCCTATGGTTCGTCGGGGACAGTCTCGGTGACTTGGAGGCGGCCAAAGCCGTCGACTCACAACCAGTTTTGGTAAAAACCGGAAAAGGCGAAAAGACCCAGGGTAAAACCCTGCCGGTAGGCACCTTGATTTTTGACGATCTGGCGGCGGTTGCCACAGAACTTATCAACAACTAGCAGCACTTCTGACTTCCTGATCAAGGACTGTTCGGGAGCGCGCTTTTAACAGGCGGGCCTCGGCCCGCAACGGTAAATGCCGCCATGTCGATCTTGCAGGCCATCAGAACCTTCTTCTTTTACCTGCTGCTGGGCACCAGTTCCTTCCTCTGGTGCACCCTGAGCTTTTTTATCGCGCCTTTTTTGCCATTCAAGGCGCGCTATCGTTTCATTAATGTTTTTTGGTGCCGCTGCGCGTTGTGGCTGACCAAGGTGTTCCTGAACATTCGTTTCGAGATCAAGGGCGCCGAAAATGTCCCGGACACACCCTGCGTGATTCTGTCGAACCACCAAAGCACCTGGGAAACCTTCTTTCTGTCGGCGTATTTTTCGCCATTGAGCCAGGTGCTCAAGCGTGAACTGTTGTACGTGCCATTCTTTGGCTGGGCCATGGCTATGCTGCGGCCGATCGCCATCGACCGCGACAACCCCAAGGCCGCGCTCAAACACGTGGCGAAGAAGGGTAACGAGCTGCTCAAGGACGGGGTTTGGGTACTGATCTTCCCCGAAGGTACTCGCGTGCCGTTCGGTACGGTCGGCAAATTTTCACGCGGTGGTACGGCGTTGGCGGTCAACGCTGACCTGCCGGTCCTGCCGATAGCCCACAATGCCGGCAAGTTCTGGCCGAAGACGGGTTGGGCTAAACGCGCGGGCACCATTACCGTGGTGATCGGCGAACCGATGTACGCCGAAGGCAGCGGCCCGCGTGCCATTGCCGCGCTCAATGACCGTGCTTCGGCCTGGAATGAAGCACAACAAAGGGCCATGGGTTCGCTGCCGCCTTTGCCGGTTGCAGAAGATCAGACGGTGATTTGAGTTTCTGTGGATAAGCTGTGTACGGTTTGTTGGCGAATTGTAGTTTTTTTATTGTAGGCTGATGATTTACCTACATATTTCTCAAACTCATAAAACAACTGAAATAGTGCATAAGTTTTTTCAGCAGTAAAAAACCGGCCCTTGAGGCCGGTTTTTTATGCACAGGTAAAAAGCCTGCTATTTAGTCTTTCCAGAGGGGCAGTTGCAGCCTGAACACAGTGCCTTCGCCCACTACGCTCTCACACCCGATACGGCCAGCATGACGATCCACTACCGCCTTGACCATGGTCAGGCCCAGCCCCAATCCTTCGCTGCCCTGGGCAGAGGCGAAGCGTCGGTATTGGCTGAACAGATCAGGTAAATTCTCAGCGGCGATGCCTGGGCCTTGATCCTTGATACGACACTCCAAGCATTCTCCTGTGCTTTCGAGGCTCAAGGTGACGGTCGTACCGAACGGGCTGTATTTAATCGCGTTCTCCAACAGATTGAACAAGGCGCGAGTCAGCAGCGATTGATCAGCCCAGACCATTTCCTCGCCAGCCTCATCCAGGTCATTAACCAACTGGATGCCTTTCAACTGGGCCAGTAGCGCAACCTGGTCAAACGCATCGAGCACCAGCATGGCGAACAAGCTGGGCTGGAACTGATAGCCGTCGGATTCGGCTTTGGCCAGTTGGACAAACGACTCGGTCAGGTTCAAGGCGCGACGCACTTGTTGTTCTATTTGCACAAATACAGGTGCGACCTCTGGGGATTCATGGCGTTGGACATCCAGCAACGCAAGAATCGCCGAATGAGGCGCCCGCAGGTCGTGAGACAGGAAGCGCAACAGGGTTTCCCGCTGCTGCTGGGCATCACGCTCAATGCTCAAGTCTGTCAGGCTCAGCAGCCAGCCCAGAGCCACATCGCCATCCGCCGGCAGAAGCGGGGCAAGGTCCAGGCGCAGGCTGCGTTGCTGGGTGTCACGAAATTCGAGAATTTCCAGGGCAGACAGGGGCGGGCGAGTGCCATCCAGTAAAGGCGGATAGCCCAGCGCCGCGAGCTGTTCCAGCAGGTTCTCGGTAACCAGTTCACTACCAAACACATCACGGGCGATGCGATTGGCCAGCAGGATGCCGCCCCTCGGGTCTGTAATCAGCGTGGCCACCGGCAAACACTCCAGGCCATCGGCCATAAAACGTCGGGTGTCGCGAGTGCGGCTGACAGCTTGCTCCAGAGCGAAGATTCGGCCCTGCAACACATCGCCGTTACTGGCGGGCGCACGACGACGCTCCGGCAACACATTGGGCTCGCTGTCCAGGCGTGCCAGCTCCCAGCCGAAATAGGCCAGGATTACGCTCAGGCGACGCCAATTCCAGATCAGGTAGCCAAGCAGCAAACCGATCAGGCATGCCCCCGGCGACCACCAGCCACCCAGGCGCAACAGCCCCCAGGAACCAAGGAGCGCGGCGCTCATGCACCCTAGGGTCAACCACAATGCATAACGCGGGCGAAACAGCAGCAGGCCCAATAGCAGCGCAACCATCGAGGTGCCCATCAACGTAGCCAGCCAAACGGGCAAGACGGTGATGCTGCGCCCTTGCAACAGGCCATTGAGGATATTGGCCTGGATCTCGACACCTGATGTGGTGCCCACGCTGGCCGACAATGGCGTGACGTATCGATCCCCCATGCCAGGGGCGGTGGCACCCACCAGAATCAGGCGATCACGCAACAACTCAGGCGGGACTTCACCGCGCAAGACGCTGACGTAGGGCACACTGGGAAAGCCATCGTCGGTGTCGATGTAAGGAATCCGAATGGCATTTTCCCGCTGCCAATCGGCGCTGTCTGACGGGGCAGGCAACCCGGGCATTACCGCCTGCCGCCCGGTCAGTTCGAACGCCAGCCATGCCAATTGGGGTGTCATTCGTCCCGGCGGGCCTTCACTCAGATAAAGGCTGCGGACAATGCCGTCGCTGTCCGCTTCGACATTGATATGGCCGACGCCTCTTGCGCAATCGCGAAGGGGCAGCACGGGCAGGATTTGCGCCACCGGTTGACCGTAGCGAGGCATTCCTTCGCGGATCAGCGGCAGTAACACATTGCCAGCATCGCAGAGCGCCTGGGCCAGCCGTTGATCGTTGGCGAGATCACGAGCCGGTTCGCTGAAAATCACATCGAACAAAATACCGGCGGGTTTGGCGGCGCTCAGTTGGTCAATCAGGTCGGCATGCAGGCGGCGCGACCAAGGCCACTGACCCAGCTGCTTAAGACTGAGGTCATCGATGGTCACTAGCAGAATGCGCGGATCAACCGGTAAGGGAGCCAAACGGCGCAGGCTGTCATACAACAGATTATTGAGCGCAAGGCCAGGGCTCAGAGACAGGAATGCTGTCATTGGCAGCAGCAGCAGGCTGATACACAGCCACTCCCGGACCAGGCCGTAAAACAGCCGCTGAGCTTGAGTCGGCTGGCGCTTTTCAGCCCTGCGCCAAAACCTCACCAGCCTGTCGCCACAACGCTACTGCACACGGGTAGCGGGCGGGTAATAGAAAATGTCATAGACCCCGGCTTCCCCCTCCAGTCCCTGTTCATCAAAAGCAGATACGCGAACGTGATAAAACGATGCTTTTAATCCAGTGAAGCTCAAGTGCGGCTCGCTGGAAAAGTTTTCCTGCTTGATGTTCATAAACGCTTTATCAGTGGCCACTTGGGCACGATAACGCTGGGCACCCGGTTGCGGGCGCAGGTACAGGGTCCAGACCGGCGCATTGCCCTTCTGGCCGTCCTGGCCGATCAGCCTGGGCGCGTCCAGCAACTCTACAGTCTTGAGCTCGCCCTGTTTTTTGAGCAGTACACCTTGGCGGGCACCAACCTTCACTTCGCCTTCCACAGGACCTACCGGCAGCTGCTTTTTCGCTGTTCGCCCGGCAGTCGGCGGTTCCGTACGATTAACCGCCACTTGACCATTGAGCACCTCGACAACTGATTGCTCGTCATCGTTACGCACGCGAAAGTGGGTGCCACGCACCCCAAGCACACCCACCGGAGTCACGATCTGAAAACGATCATAGTCGCTGGCGCGCTTGAGCACATACGCCTCAACCTGACCCTGCTCCAGGATCACCTGGGGAATTGCCTGCTCTTGCACTAGGTGCAATCGAACTTGAGAGCTGGATGGCAACACGATTCGCGAACCATCCCCCAGCAGCAGACTGACAAACGCCGATGGGGAAGTTTTCACGCTTTCCTGCTCATCAATCTGCATGCCTTCCTCCAGCACGCTTGACCGTCCTTTGGCATCCAGCTTCCAGGCTTCGCCTGTAAGGTGCTGGACAACCGCAGGCAAGGGCTGTGCACGACATAAATGATTGTCATCAATGTAAGGCGCACGGACAGGAGCGGGCCGCGCCATGACGGACGGGCTACTGACACCGAGCGTAAAAATCAGGCCTGAGCCCAACAACAGGAAGAGGGCAGAGCGGTATCGGCAGGGAAAGAAGGTCATGGTGCTCATCAAGATTCTAGTTCTAATGGTTCATCAGAAAGCACGTTCAGAAAGCGTCTTGCGGCGGCAGGACCTTGAATGCTGCCTACGATACCCGATGACGCATCGCACTCGATAGCCGTAATGTCTGGCGCATTGGAAGTGATCGTCGGCTGGCCGGTGATCCATTGAAAATGGATGACACGTCCATGTGTCGACCGGATCAACAGTGTCGAATCCGGGGTGTACATCGAAGAGATACTGTCCCTCATATCCCTGCGACGGCAGTTCACGGCGAACCATGCACTGCGGTTGACACATCCAAGTGTCGCAGGTGCATCCCGCACGCCTGCTTGTGTCACACAGCAATAGAGAATTTACCTACAGCGACGACGCATAGAGGGATTTGCAACATTTGTTCAGATTTAGAATATCCACCGTTGGTTTTGCAGACGTACGCTGGCTTGTTGAAACTGCGCAGGCGCCTCTACGTTGCGAAGCCCTGCGTATCCCAGAGAGTCGCCCGACTCACTGGGCATGTGCAACTCATCGACCGGAATGGGTTGCACCGGATTGCAGGCATCAACCGTTTCCGTGCCTAGGCTTGCCGCGGTGGCCATCATCAACATCGTCCCCCACACACTGACCTTCTGCATGACGACCTCTCGTCCCGACATAGCATAAAACCTGATTGCCATTGATCCTTTTCCTGAAGGTCTTGAGCCGGTATCTTTCCAGCTGGGTATTCGCGATGTTCAACTGCCAAACGGCTATTTGATATCAGCGTACCGAGAGATCCAGGGATCTGAGAATTTGGCCATAATTGTTCAGATTCAATGGTCGGCATCTGCGCAGTAGTGCTCCCTCATGAAATCGAGCCGACGCCTCTGCTGTATTCTTCAAGAAGAAAGGACCCTCCCATGCGTGTCGCGATACTGGATGACGAACCTGCCGAATTACGGCGGGTGGAACAGACACTGCGACAAATCCCAAGCGCTTCGGAGCAGCCATGGACGCTGCATTGCTTCGAGCGCGGTGAAGACTTGCTACGCCAACTGCGCCGAGAAACCTTTGACTTGCTGGTGCTCGATTGGCAGCTACCTGATCTCAGCGGCCTGGCGATCCTGCGCTGGACCCGCGAACACCTGGACGCACCACCGCCAGCCATCATGCTCACCAGCCGCGATGCCGAGAGCGACATCGTCCAAGCGTTGAACAGTGGAGCGGATGATTACGTCAGCAAACCCTTTCGTCCCAATGAACTCAAGGCACGGGTCACAGCGGTCCTGCGGCGCCACGGTTTACAGAAATCCGCAGCAAGCGAAGTATTAACCTTCAATGACCTGACGTTTGATGACGCCGAGTTGACAGTTACGCGGGGGGGAAACCCTATCAACTTGACCGAGCGTGAATACCGACTAGCACGCTGCTTATTCGCTAACCTGGCGCGGCCACTGTCTCGTGAATACCTCTATGAGCGGTTTTGGACCCATGAGGAAATGGTGTCTTCACGGCCGCTTGATACCCATATCTATCGGCTGCGTAACAAGCTGGGATTGACGACTGACCGGGGATGGCAGTTGCTGACTATCTACGGGTATGGCTATCGGCTGGAGAGTGTGGCTGCCGCTAGCGCTTAATAAAAAGGCACCTTCTCAGATGTTCCACGTGGAGCATTTAGAAAATTTGCGATTCTTTACTCAATAAAAAAGGCCAACGCTAAGCGCTGGCCTTTTTTTGTTTTGCTTCGCAGCCTGATTAGAAGTCCAGGTTAGACACCGCCAAGGCATTGCTCTCGATGAAGTCACGACGAGGTTCAACCGCATCACCCATCAGGGTGTTGAAGATCTGGTCCGCACCAATGGCATCTTCGATGGTCACGCGTAGCATCCGGCGCTGGCTAGGGTCCATGGTGGTTTCCCATAGCTGATCCGGGTTCATTTCGCCCAAACCTTTATAACGCTGAATGGTGTGACGCTTGGTACTTTCAGCCATCAACCAGTCCAGGGCTTCCTTGAACTCCTTGACCGCTTTCTTGCGTTCGCCACGCTGAATATAAGCGCCGTCGTCCAGTAAGGTGCTCAGTTGCGCGCCGAGTGTGACAACAGTCTTGTAGTCATTGCTGCCGAAGAAGTCGCGGTTGAAGGTGACGTAGTTCGACAGCCCATGGGAGATCAGCTCGACCTCTGGCAGCCAGACGTTACGTTCACGGTCTTCACGCAGGCTGGCTTTGTAAACCAGGCCGGATTTTTCCACGGTGCGCAGACGAACTTCGTACTGGGCCAACCAGTCCTGCATCGCTGCATGATCGCCCAGTTGTTCGAGGCTGACTGCTGGCAGGTAGATGAAGTGCTCGGTCAGCTCCTGAGGGTACAGGCGCGACAAACGCTTGAGGGTCTTCATCACCATGCGGAAGTCGTTTACCAGACGCTCCAGCGCCGGCCCGGAGATTCCCGGAGCTTCGTCGTTCAAGTGCAAGCTGGCATCTTCCAGGGCCGACTGCGTCATGTACTCTTCCATGGCGTCGTCGTCTTTGATGTATTGCTCTTGCTTGCCTTTTTTCACTTTGTACAACGGCGGCTGGGCGATGTAGATGTAGCCACGCTCGATCAGCTCCGGCAACTGACGGAAGAAGAAGGTCAGCAGTAGGGTACGGATGTGCGAACCGTCGACGTCAGCATCGGTCATGATGATGATGTTGTGATAACGCAACTTCGCGATGTTGTACTCATCACGACCAATGCCACAGCCCAGAGCGGTGATCAAGGTGCCGACTTCCTGAGAGGAAATCATCTTGTCGAAGCGGGCTTTCTCGACGTTGAGGATCTTGCCCTTCAACGGCAGGATGGCCTGGGTGCGACGGTTACGACCTTGCTTGGCAGAGCCGCCAGCAGAGTCACCTTCCACTAGGTACAGTTCGGAGAGGGCAGGGTCCTTCTCTTGGCAGTCCGCCAGTTTGCCCGGCAGGCCAGCAATATCCAGCGCGCCTTTACGACGGGTCATTTCACGGGCTTTACGCGCCGCTTCACGAGCCCGCGCCGCGTCAATCATCTTGCCGACAACCAGCCTGGCTTCGTTCGGGTTTTCCAACAGGAAGTCGGAGAAGTACTTGCCCATTTCCTGTTCCACTGCCGTCTTCACTTCTGAGGACACCAGCTTGTCTTTGGTCTGCGAGCTGAACTTAGGATCAGGAACCTTGACCGAGATAATCGCGGTCAGGCCTTCACGGGCATCGTCGCCGGTGGTGGCAACTTTGTGTTTCTTCGCCAGACCTTCCGCTTCGATGTAGGTGTTCAGGTTACGCGTCAGTGCGGAACGGAAACCCACTAGGTGAGTACCGCCATCGCGCTGTGGAATGTTGTTGGTGAAGCACAACAGGTTCTCGTTGAAGCTGTCGTTCCACTGCAGAGCGATTTCCACGCCGATGCCGTCTTCACGCTGTACGTTGAAGTGGAACACTTCGTTGACCGGAGTCTTGTTGGTATTCAGGTATTCAACGAACGCACGCAAACCACCTTCGTACTTGAACAGCTCTTCCTTGCCGCTGCGCTCGTCCTTGAGGACGATGCCGACACCGGAGTTGAGGAAGGACAGTTCACGAATCCGCTTGGCCAGGATGTCCCAGCTGAAGTGGATGTTCTTGAAGGTTAGGTCAGAAGGACGGAAGTGGATCTGGGTACCGGTGGTTTCGCTTTCGCCAACGATCTTCATCGGCTCCTGCGGAACGCCGTGAACGTAGGTCTGTTCCCAGATCTTGCCGCTGCGACGCACGGTCAGCACCAGCAGTTCGGAGAGGGCGTTCACCACGGAAACACCTACACCGTGCAAACCGCCAGATACTTTGTAGGAGTTGTCGTCGAACTTACCGCCGGCGTGGAGCACGGTCATGATGACCTCTGCTGCCGAAACACCTTCTTCTTTATGCACATCTACCGGAATGCCGCGACCGTTGTCGCGCACGGTGATGGATTCGTCCGGGTGGATGATGATGCTGATGTCGTCGCAGTGACCGGCCAAAGCTTCGTCGATCGAGTTGTCGACCACCTCGAACACCATGTGGTGCAGACCGCTGCCATCATCGGTGTCACCGATGTACATACCGGGACGTTTGCGTACGGCATCCAAACCTTTAAGCACTTTAATGCTGGTCGAGTCGTACGTATGTTCTTCGCTCATGCCTTACTCCCGATGGTCGTGGGTCTGGGTGATACGGCCTTGTTCCACGTGGAACAAAGCAACTGGCGTTTCCGTCTGCCAGCCTTCCCTCAATAATTCATGGTCTACACAGGTGATAAACACCTGGCAGCGTAAGTCTTCCAACAAGCGGCATAGCGCGCGGCGGTGCTGCTCGTCCAGTTCGGACGGCAAGTCATCCACCAGATAAATGCACTGGCCTCGCCGAGCCTGGCTGACCAGATGCCCTTGGGCGATACGCAGCGCACAGACCACCAACTTCTGCTGACCGCGAGACAAAATATCTGCGGCGTTATGTGCACCTAATCTAAGGCGCAAATCAGCCCGTTGTGGTCCGGCCTGGGTGTGACCAATTTGCTGATCCCGCTGTAGAGAGGTAGCGAGCACTGCACTCAGTTCCCGCTCTTTGTCCCAACCACGGTAATAGCTCAGCGTTAAACCTTCGAGCTCTAGCAACTCACTCAAGGTTTGTTCAAAGACTGGTTTCAAGGCTTTGATATAGGCGCGGCGGTATTCATCTATTTCAGCGCTGGCCAGGCACAGTTCCCGGTCCCAGGCCGCTTGCGAAGCGGCGTCAAGTGTACCATGCCGCAGCCACGAGTTCCGCTGCCGCAAGGCCTTCTGCAGGCGCTGCCAAGTGGCCATGAAGCGCGGTTCCACGTGGAACACTCCCCAGTCGAGGAACTGCCTGCGAATTTTTGGTGCACCTTCCAGCAACCGGAAACTGTCGGGGTTGATCAATTGTAGGGGCAGTATTTCCGCCAGTTGCGCCGCACTGCGAGCATTTTGCCCATCAATGCGGATCTGAAATTCCCCCTGACGGTCGCGGGATATCCCCAGGCTGCTGTGACCGCCTTCCGCCAATTCGACCTGGCCGAATACGGTACACGCCAACTGCTCGTACTGAATCACCGGCAACAGACGCGCACTGCGAAAGGAACGGGCAAGCCCCAGCAAGTGAATGGCTTCCAGAACGCTGGTTTTGCCACTGCCGTTGGCGCCATGGAGAATATTGATGCGGGGAGAGGGGGAGAGGGTCACCGGGTGCAAATTGCGCACCGCGGTGACCGAGACGCGACTGAGGGACATCTAACTTCTGCTGAACATGATTACAGACGCATCGGCATAACAACGTAAGCCGAGTCGTCGTTGTCGGATTCTTGTACCAGTGCGCTGCTGTTGGAGTCGGACAGAATCAGGCGAACTTGTTCGGTAGTCATCACGCCCAGCACGTCCAGCAGGTAGCTGACGTTGAAGCCGATTTCCAACGAACCGCCGTTGTAGTCGACGCCTACTTCTTCTTCCGCTTCTTCCTGCTCCGGGTTGTTGGCCTGGATCTTCAGCTGACCGTTGGCCAGTTGCAGACGAATACCTCGGTATTTCTCGTTGGACAGAATCGCCGTACGGCTGAACGCTTCACGCAGGGCCTGGCGATCGCCGATCACCAGCTTGTCGCCGCCTTTAGGCAGCACACGCTCGTAATCCGGAAACTTGCCGTCGACCAGTTTGGAAGTGAAGGTGAACTCGCCGGTGGTTGCGCGGATGTGGTGCTGGCCCAGCACGATGCTGACATTACCATCCGGCTCAGTCAGCAGACGCGCCAGCTCAAGGATACCCTTACGCGGCACGATCACCTGGTGGCGATCCGGCTGACCAATATCGGCCTTCATAGAGCACATGGCCAGACGGTGACCGTCAGTGGCCACAGCGCGGATAATGCCTTCCGAGACTTCCAGCAGCATGCCGTTGAGGTAGTAACGTACATCCTGCTGGGCCATGGCGAAGCTGGTGCGCTCGATCAGACGGCGCAGCTTGCTTTGCCCCAGGCTACAAGTCAGCGAACCAGGACCTTCCTCCACAGTTGGGAAATCGTTCGCCGGCAGGGTGGACAGGGTGAAACGGCTGCGGCCGGCCTTGACTACCAACTTCTGCTCATCGACCTTGATGTCGATCAGCGCGTCGTTAGGCAGGCTCTTGCAGATGTCCATCAGCTTGCGCGCTGGCACGGTGATCTCGCCGGGTTCGGCGGGTTCTTCCAGCTGAACGCGACCAACCAGTTCGACTTCCAGGTCGGTACCGGTCAACGACAGTTGCTGGCCTTCGACAACCAGCAATACATTGGAGAGCACCGGCAAGGTCTGTCGGCGCTCGACGACGCCTGCGACCAGTTGCAGGGGTTTCAACAGGGCTTCGCGTTGAATGGTGAAATGCATGGTCTAGTCCCTTGCCTTAATAAGCTGCGCTGGTGTTCATCAAGTTGTCAGTGTACGCAGCAGGTTCTTGTAGTCCTCGCGAATATCCGCGTCGGATTCCTTAAGTTCATTGATCTTGCGGCACGCATGCAAGACCGTGGTGTGGTCGCGACCGCCAAACACATCACCAATTTCTGGCAGGCTATGGTTAGTCAACTCCTTGGAGAGCGCCATCGCCACCTGACGTGGACGTGCTACCGAGCGCGAACGGCGCTTGGACAGCAGGTCGGAAATCTTGATCTTGTAGTACTCGGCCACTGTGCGTTGGATGTTATCCACACTGACCAGTTTGTCTTGCAAGGCCAGCAGGTCTTTTAGCGATTCCCGAATCAGCTCAATGGTGATATCGCGGCCCATGAAGTGCGAGTGAGCGATGACACGCTTGAGCGCGCCTTCCAGTTCACGCACGTTGGAACGAATACGCTGGGCGATGAAGAACGCGGCGTCGTGGGGAAGATCGACTTTCGCCTGGTCGGCTTTCTTCATCAGAATCGCGACTCGGGTTTCCAGTTCCGGCGGTTCTACTGCAACGGTCAGGCCCCAGCCAAAGCGCGACTTCAAGCGCTCTTCCAGGCCTTCGATTTCTTTCGGATAACGGTCGCTGGTCAAGATGACCTGCTGACCACCTTCGAGCAAGGCGTTGAACGTGTGGAAAAACTCTTCCTGGGAACGTTCCTTGCGAGCGAAGAATTGAATGTCATCGATCAACAAGGCGTCGACGGAACGGTAGAACCGTTTGAACTCGTTGATAGCGTTGAGCTGTAACGCCTTGACCATGTCGGCAACGAAGCGCTCCGAGTGCAGGTACACGACCTTGGCATTCGGGTTCTTCTTTAATAGATGGTTACCCACAGCATGCATCAAGTGCGTCTTACCCAAGCCAACACCGCCATAAAGGAAGAGTGGGTTGTAACCATGCTTGGGGTTGTCGGCCACCTGCCAGGCGGCTGCACGGGCCAACTGGTTGGATTTACCCTCTACGAAATTCTCAAAGGTAAACGTCCGGTTTAGATAGCTGGTGTGCTTGAGCGCACCTTCAACCTGCACCGTGCGCTGTTCTGCGCGAATCGGTGCCTGTTGCGAACTGGCACCTGCCATCGGATCGAAGCTGTCACGGGACGGCTCTTCGTTCCTAGGCGCGTTTTTTTGCGAAAACGACTTTGATGGGCCAGCAGCAGGAGCTACCGCCGTGTGGTTGACCGGTGAAGCGGCAGCCTGAGCTTGCGACGCAGCCGCAGCCAACGGCGCATTCGGCGCGGCACGAGGCACCGAGCTGCGTTTGCTGCCTATTAATAAGGAGAGAACCGGGGCTTGCCCGTTGCCATGTTCATCGAGCAATTCGAGAACGCGGCTCAGGTACTTCTCGTTGACCCAGTCGAGAACAAAACGATTGGGTGCGTAGACGCGCAACTCGTCGCCTTCGGCTTCGACCTGTAGCGGACGGATCCAGGTGTTGAATTGCTGGGCAGGCAGCTCATCGCGCAAAAGCTCCACGCACTGCTGCCAAAGTTCCACTGACACGGAGATCCCCTAAGTTGAAAGCCGGTGAGGCAAAAACAGCCGCCATTGTAGCGGCCAGCCGTCTACTTATCCACATGTAGGTTGCTCACAGGACGCCAAGAATCAATGCCTTAACCGTAAAAAATGCGACCAATGGTCTGTGCATAAACTCTGTGGATAAGCGCCCCTAAGCCCGTTGTACAAGTGGGGGGGAAAGTCTGTGGGTAACTGGCCTGTGGATAACTAGCCATTCCACACACAGCTTATCCGACAGTGCAGCACAGGTAGAGCACCGTTTCTCCCCCGTGTTGTCATCCTCTGTACATCAAGTAAAACGTGGCCTTAAGGTGGTTATCCACAGAAGATGGCGTCCCTAGCTTTTATAAGCTTTACAGAAAAGCTTTAAATAACTTCCTTCTTTATTTTTATATCTATGGCATTGCTCACGAAAGCCGAACGACTCGGAATAGGTCCAGATGTGTCCAGATATCTAATTGAAGGAAAAGCGGGTTGGAAATTGACCTAGAGGCTTGCTTTCTCTAGAATCGCCGGTCTCTTAAAACGGGGGCCATTCCGGCCCGTTGTGGACGAACCAGGTAACACGCCATGAAACGTACTTTCCAACCAAGCACCATCAAACGCGCCCGTACTCACGGCTTCCGTGCTCGCATGGCTACCAAGAACGGCCGTGCTGTCCTGTCGCGTCGCCGCGCCAAAGGTCGTGCGCGTCTGGCAGTTTGATAATCCGGTACTGGTGGTGAGTCAGGACTTCAGTCGGGAAAAGCGTCTGCTAACCCCCCGGCATTTCAAGGCAGTCTTTGACTCCCCCACCGGCAAGGTTCCGGGGAAAAATCTCCTGCTCCTTGCGCGTAACAACGATCTGGATCACCCCCGTCTCGGGTTGGTGATTGGCAAGAAGAGCGTAAAGCTCTCCGTTGAGCGCAATCGCCTCAAGCGTCTGATGCGCGAATCGTTTCGCCTCCACCAGGACACTCTGGTTGGTTGGGATATTGTTATCGTCGCGCGCAAAGGCTTGGGGGACATAGAAAACCCCGAATTGATTCAGCATTTCGGCAAGCTCTGGAAACGTCTGGCTCGTACTAACAAGCCAGCACCAGCAGTCGGCACCGAAACTGTAGGGGTAGACAGTACTGATGCGTAAACTGGCACTCGTTCCGATCCAGTTTTACCGCTATGCCATTAGTCCGCTGATGGCCAGCCACTGTCGTTTCTACCCCAGCTGTTCCTGCTACGCGTATGAAGCCATAGAAAATCATGGCCTTCTGCGCGGTGGCTGGCTGACCTTTCGTCGTTTAGGTCGTTGTCATCCGTGGAATCCCGGTGGTTATGACCCGGTTCCACCTATCCCTACCTCCCGTTCTTCTTCGATGGCCGAGTAATCATGGATATTAAACGCACGATCCTGATCGTCGCCCTGGCAATCGTGACCTACGTTATGGTTCTTAAGTGGAACCAGGACTATGGTCAGGCTGCCCTGCCGACTCAGAATGTTGCTACCAATCAGGCTGCGCCGGCTATACCGGACACTCCGTTGGGTAACAATGCTTCCGCCAGTGCCGATGTACCCAGCGCAAATGCCGATAGCAGCACCCCTGTAGAAACGCAGGTGATCACCAGTAAAGACCTCATCCACGTCAAAACGGATGTGCTGGACCTGGCTATCGATCCACAGGGTGGTGACATCGCCCAGCTGAAGCTGCCGCTGTATCCACGTCGTCAAGACCATCCAGATGTTCCGTTCCAGCTGTTCGATAATGGTGGCGAACGTACTTATTTGGCGCAAAGCGGCTTGACCGGCACTGACGGTCCTGATGCTCGAGCTACCGGTCGTCCGGTTTATTCGACCGAACAAAAGACTTATCAACTGGCTGATGGCCAGAACCAGTTGAACGTCGACCTGAAATTCAGTCTCGATGGCGTCAACTACATCAAGCGTTTCAGTTTCACCCGTGGTTTGTACGATCTGAAAGTCACCTACCTGATCGACAACACCAGCGCCAAAGCCTGGACCGGCAATTTGTTTGCCCAGCTCAAGCGCGATGGCAGCTCCGATCCTTCTTCCAGCACCGCCACCGGCACCGCGACTTACCTGGGCGCCGCCCTGTGGACAAGTAACGAGCCGTACAAAAAAGTGTCGATGAAAGATATCGACAAGGCTGCGCTGAAAGAAACCGTACAAGGTGGCTGGGTCGCCTGGTTGCAACACTACTTCGTGACCGCCTGGATCCCGAGCAAGGGTGAAGCCAACCTGGTTCAAACCCGCAAGGACAGCCAAGGCAACTACATCATTGGTTTCACTGGCCCGGCGGTGACCGTCGCTCCAGGTGCCAAGGCTGAAACTAGCGCTACGCTGTACGCCGGTCCGAAAAGCCAGGCTGTGCTCAAAGAGTTATCCCCAGGTCTGGAACTGACTGTGGATTACGGCATTTTGTGGTTCATTGCCCAGCCGATATTCTGGCTGCTGCAACATATCCACAGCATCGTTGGTAACTGGGGCTGGTCCATCATCTTCCTGACCATGCTGATCAAGGGGATTTTCTTCCCTCTGTCGGCCGCCAGCTACAAGTCGATGGCGCGTATGCGTGCCGTGGCCCCGAAACTGGCCGCTCTGAAAGAACAACATGGCGATGACCGGCAGAAAATGTCGCAAGCCATGATGGAGCTGTACAAGAAAGAGAAGATCAACCCGCTGGGTGGATGCTTGCCGATTCTGGTGCAGATGCCGGTGTTCCTCTCGCTGTACTGGGTTCTCCTGGAAAGCGTGGAAATGCGCCAGGCACCGTTCATGCTGTGGATAACTGACCTGTCGATCAAAGACCCGTTCTTTATCCTGCCGATCATCATGGGCGCGACCATGTTCATCCAGCAGCGTTTGAACCCTACACCTCCGGATCCGATGCAGGCTAAAGTGATGAAAATGATGCCAATCATCTTCACCTTCTTCTTCCTGTGGTTCCCGGCTGGTCTGGTTCTGTACTGGGTGGTCAACAACGTGTTGTCGATCTCTCAACAGTGGTACATCACGCGTAAGGTCGAAGCGGCTACCAAAAAAGCCGAGGCGTAACTTACTCTGTGGATAACCACTCAAGACGCCCCCTAGTGGGGCGTTTTGCATTTTGTCACTTTTGTCCGGGTACCCGTTGATGAGCGCTCCTCGTGAAACCATAGCCGCCGTCGCCACCGCTCAAGGTCGTGGCGGTGTCGGTATCGTTCGTATCTCTGGGCCGCTCGCCGGCATCGCGGCTCAAGCCATCATTGGTCGCGAACTGAAGCCTCGGTACGCCCATTACGGGCCGTTCTTCAATGACAATGAAGAAGTGCTGGACGAGGGTATCGCCTTATATTTTCCGGGCCCCAACTCCTTTACCGGTGAGGACGTCCTGGAACTGCAAGGTCACGGCGGCCCGGTCGTGTTGGATATGCTGCTGCAACGCTGCCTGCAACTGGGCTGTCGCCTGGCCCGGCCGGGTGAGTTCAGCGAGCGGGCGTTTCTCAATGACAAGCTTGACCTTGCACAAGCCGAAGCGATTGCCGACCTGATCGAAGCCAGTTCTGCCCAGGCCGCGCGCAATGCCTTGCGCTCGTTGCAGGGGGCATTTTCCCTGCGTGTGCATAATCTCACCGAGCAGTTGATCAGTTTGCGGATCTACGTCGAGGCGGCGATTGACTTTCCGGAAGAGGAAATAGACTTTCTTGCCGATGGTCATGTCCTGGCGATGCTGGACAAAGTTCGCTATGAGTTATCCACAGTCCAACGTGAGGCGGGACAGGGTGCCTTGCTGCGCGACGGGATGACGGTGGTGATTGCCGGTCGTCCCAATGCTGGTAAATCCAGCCTGCTTAATGCCCTAGCGGGTCGGGAAGCAGCGATCGTCACTGAAATAGCCGGTACCACCCGGGATATTTTGCGTGAACATATCCACATCGATGGGATGCCGCTGCACGTTGTTGATACCGCTGGCTTGCGTGATACCGACGACCAGGTGGAAAAAATCGGCGTGGAGCGGGCACTCAAGGCTATCAGCGAGGCTGATCGGATATTGCTGGTAGTGGATGCGACGGCTCCAGAGGCTGTGGATCCTTTTGCCCTGTGGCCAGAATTTCTTGAACAACGGCCGGATCCGGCGAAGGTCACACTGATTCGTAACAAAGCGGACCTCACCGGTGAGCCCATAGCGCTGGAAGTTAGCGAAGATGGCCACGTGACCATCAGCCTTAGCGCCAAGTCTGCAGGTGATGGCCTGGAACTGCTGCGCGACCATCTCAAAGCGTGCATGGGCTACGAGCAGACTTCGGAGAGCAGCTTCAGTGCTCGCCGCAGGCACCTGGAGGCGTTGCGCCATGCCAGCACGGCCCTTGAGCATGGTCGGGCGCAGTTGACCCTGGCAGGGGCTGGAGAACTGCTGGCCGAAGATTTGCGTCAGGCACAGCAGCTATTGGGCGAAATTACCGGGGCATTCAGTTCCGACGACTTGCTCGGAAGGATCTTTTCCAGCTTCTGCATCGGTAAATAGACCCTCGTTACTCACAGACAGGCCATTCGTGCCTGCCTGTTCTGCCCGCTTCAGGGCATTCAATTCCAACTTCTGACAAGCGCTATCGGTTGCGACGGCTTTTTCGTGGGCGCGATTTGCTGCACCAAGCATTTTTCTGTGGATTAAGCCCTGTGAATAACCGCCCCTGTACTCGGTTGATAACCAGGCCTGAAAACTGAGGAAAACCACGACTGTGGATAAGTAGCTATTTAATCCACAGGCTTAAAGCACTTATCCAAGTGCCTTATCGGTACCTAACCACAGACTTTTGAATGCTTGTACACAAAGTAAATAAAGGCCTGTAGAGATCTATCCACAGAAAAGTGCCTCAGTATAAATAAACATAAAAACAAAGATTTAATATATTTCTCTCTTTTAATTTCTATTGTCTGTGATTCATCCACAGCTGGTTAAATTTTGTGCAAAGGGTTCTTTAGGAAGGGCTAAGTCCCTATACTTGCCGCCAGGGTTAGAAAACCTGAGCTCAACCCTTTCCTAATTACCCAATTGAAGCAGGCACGAGGTGCGTGGTGGATTTCCCTTCCCGTTTTGAAGTGATCGTCATCGGCGGCGGTCATGCCGGTACCGAGGCAGCACTGGCGTCAGCACGTATGGGGGCAAAAACCCTGTTGCTGACGCATAACGTGGAAACCCTCGGTGCCATGAGCTGCAACCCCGCCATTGGTGGGATTGGCAAAAGCCATCTGGTCAAGGAAATCGATGCCCTGGGCGGCGCGATGGCCATGGCCACCGATAAGGGTGGTATTCAATTTCGCGTGTTGAACAGCCGCAAAGGCCCGGCCGTGCGAGCCACTAGGGCTCAAGCCGACCGGATTTTGTACAAGGCCGCTGTCCGCGAAACCTTGGAAAACCAGCCCAACCTGTGGATATTTCAGCAAGCCGCTGATGATCTGATCGTTGAACAGGACCAGGTACGTGGTGTTGTTACCCAAATGGGTCTGCGTTTCTTCGCAGAATCTGTTGTATTGACCACCGGTACTTTCCTCGGCGGACTTATCCACATCGGCCTGCAAAACTATTCCGGCGGCCGCGCCGGTGATCCGCCTTCAATCGCCCTCGCGCAGCGTCTTCGTGAGCTGCCATTGCGGGTCGGACGTTTGAAAACCGGTACACCACCGCGTATCGATGGCCGTTCCGTGGACTTCTCGGTGATGACTGAGCAAGCCGGCGACACGCCGATCCCGGTGATGTCGTTCATGGGTTCCAAGGAACAGCATCCCAAACAGGTCAGTTGCTGGATTACCCATACCAACGCCCGGACCCATGAAATCATTGCCGCGAACCTCGATCGTTCGCCGATGTATTCCGGGGTGATCGAAGGCATTGGCCCGCGCTACTGCCCGTCGATTGAAGACAAGATCCACCGCTTTGCCGACAAGGAAAGCCATCAGGTCTTTATCGAGCCGGAAGGTCTGACCACTCACGAGCTGTACCCGAACGGGATTTCTACTTCCCTGCCGTTCGACGTGCAAATCCAGATCGTGCAATCGATTCGCGGCATGGAAAACGCCCATATCGTGCGTCCGGGCTACGCCATCGAGTACGACTACTTCGATCCGCGTGACCTGAAATACAGCCTGGAAACCAAGGTCATCGGCGGTTTGTTCTTCGCCGGGCAAATCAACGGCACCACTGGTTACGAAGAGGCCGGTGCCCAGGGTTTGCTGGCCGGGGCCAACGCGGCCCTGCGTGCACAGGGCAAAGACAGCTGGTGCCCGCGTCGGGATGAAGCGTATATCGGGGTGTTGGTCGATGATCTGATCACCCTGGGTACCCAGGAACCGTACCGAATGTTCACGTCCCGGGCCGAATATCGCCTGATCCTGCGCGAAGACAACGCCGACCTGCGCCTGACCGAAAAAGGTCGCGAGCTGGGTCTGGTGGATGACGCGCGTTGGGCTGCGTTCTGCAAAAAACGCGAAAGTGTCGAACTGGAAGAGCAGCGCCTGAAAAGCACCTGGGTTCGCCCAGGCACCGAACAAGGCGATGCCATTGCCGAGAAATTCGGTACGCCGCTGACTCACGAATACAACTTGCTGAACCTGCTGTCCCGTCCGGAAATCGACTACGCTGGTCTGATCTCGGTGACTGGCGGTGGTGCAGAAGATCCACAGGTCGCCGAGCAGGTCGAAATCAAGACCAAATACGCCGGTTACATTGATCGCCAGCAAGACGAGATTGCGCGTCTGCGGGCTAGTGAAGACACCAAGCTGCCTGTGGATATCGATTACACAAACATCTCGGGTCTCTCCAAGGAGATCCAGGGCAAGCTGGGGATAACTCGGCCGGAGACCCTGGGCCAGGCGTCCCGTATACCGGGCGTCACCCCGGCAGCTATTTCGCTGTTGATGATTCATTTGAAAAAACGCGGCGCGGGCCGTCAGTTGGAGCAAAGCGCTTGAGTTCGTTGGTCACCCTGCAACACGCCGAAGAGTTATCCACAGGTGCTCGCCAATTGGGCGTTGACCTGACAGAGGCCCAGCACGAATTGCTGTTGGGTTATCTGGCCCTGTTGATCAAATGGAACAAGGCTTACAACCTGACGGCGGTGCGCGATCCCGACGAAATGGTTTCCCGGCATTTGCTCGACAGCCTCAGCGTCATGCCGTTTATCGAAAACGGCCGCTGGCTCGATGTCGGCAGTGGCGGCGGTATGCCTGGCATCCCTTTGGCGATCCTGTTTCCCGAGTCGCAAGTGACTTGCCTGGACAGCAACGGCAAGAAAACCCGCTTCCTGACCCAGGTCAAACTCGAACTCAAACTCGACAACCTGCAAGTTATCCACAGCCGCGTCGAAACCTTCACGCCTGAACAGCCATTCAACGGAATCGTTTCGCGGGCGTTCAGCAGCATGGAGAACTTCAGTAACTGGACCCGCCATCTTGGCGACCGCGATACCCGTTGGCTGGCAATGAAGGGCGTTCATCCAAGCGACGAGCTGTTAGCATTGCCGGCAGACTTCCACCTCGATAGCGAACACGCCTTGGCCGTACCCGGTTGCCAAGGCCAACGCCATCTGCTGATACTGCGCCGCACGGCATGATTGGGAACACAAGCAAGAATGGCTAAGGTATTCGCGATAGCGAACCAGAAAGGTGGCGTGGGCAAAACCACCACCTGCATCAACCTCGCAGCATCCCTGGTCGCTACCAAGCGTCGGGTGCTGTTGATCGATCTCGATCCACAAGGCAACGCCACCATGGGTAGCGGTGTGGATAAACACGGCCTGGAAAACTCGGTCTACGACTTGCTGATTGGCGAGTGCGACCTGGCCCAGGCCATGCACTATTCCGAGCACGGCGGTTACCAACTGCTGCCGGCCAACCGCGACTTGACGGCGGCGGAAGTGGTGCTGCTGGAAATGCAGATGAAAGAAAGCCGTCTGCGCAGCGCCTTGGCGCCGATTCGCGAAAATTACGACTACATTTTGATCGATTGCCCGCCGTCGCTGTCGATGCTGACGATTAACGCATTGGTCGCCGCCGATGGGGTAATTATCCCCATGCAGTGCGAGTACTTCGCCCTCGAAGGCTTGAGCGATCTTGTGGATAACATCAAGCGCATCGCTGAACTGCTCAACCCGAACCTGAAAGTCGAAGGTTTGCTGCGGACCATGTATGACCCACGCCTGAGCCTGATGAACGACGTGTCAGCGCAGCTCAAGGAACACTTTGGCGACCAGCTTTACGACACGGTGATTCCACGCAATATTCGCCTGGCCGAAGCGCCAAGCTATGGCATGCCCGCGCTGGCGTACGACAAGTCATCTCGTGGTGCTCTTGCTTACCTCGCCTTGGCGGGTGAGATGGTTCGTCGTCAACGCCGCAACTCACGTACCGCTGCAGCCCAGCCAACTTAAGGAATCCTCATGGCCGTCAAGAAACGAGGTCTCGGACGTGGACTGGATGCACTGCTGAGTGGTCCGACTGTTACTTCGCTTGAAGAACAAGCGGTGCAGGCTGACCAGCGTGAGCTACAGCACCTGCCGCTGGACCTGATCCAGCGCGGCAAATACCAGCCACGCCGGGACATGGACCCCCAGGCACTGGAAGAACTGGCCCAGTCGATCAAGGCCCAGGGCGTGATGCAGCCGATCGTGGTGCGCCCGATTGGCGGCGGCCGCTTTGAAATCATCGCAGGGGAACGCCGTTGGCGCGCCAGCCAACAGGCCGGCCAGGAAACCATCCCGGCGATGGTTCGCGATGTGTCGGATGAAACCGCCATTGCCATGGCGTTGATCGAAAACATCCAGCGCGAAGACCTCAATCCCATCGAAGAGGCGGTGGCCTTGCAGCGTTTGCAGCAGGAATTCCAGCTGACTCAGCAACAGGTCGCCGACGCGGTGGGTAAATCTCGCGTTACCGTCTCCAACTTGTTGCGCCTGATCGCGCTTCCGGAAGTGATCAAAACCATGCTTTCCCACGGCGACCTGGAAATGGGTCACGCTCGTGCTTTGCTCGGTTTGCCGGAAAATCAGCAGGTTGAAGGGGCGCGACACGTTGTCGCACGAGGGCTCACCGTTCGTCAGACCGAGGCCCTGGTTCGCCAGTGGCTCAGTGGTAAACCAGAACCTGTCGAAGCCGCCAAACCTGATCCGGATATCGCTCGCCTGGAGCAGCGCCTGGCGGAACGCCTAGGCTCTGCGGTACAAATTCGCCACGGCAAGAAAGGCAAAGGACAATTGGTCATCGGATATAACTCTCTTGATGAGCTTCAGGGCGTACTTGCCCACATTCGCTGAAACATTTGCTTATGTAGCGCACAGTCGGAAATCACTACCTGGCTGTTGAATAGGGGCAGAACCGCCCCTATACTCTGCGCGCATTTTGTCGGCACAAATGATGCCAAGTTATTGATTCTGGCAGCCGACTATTGGGGAGCAAGAGTGATGGAAACCCGCACGCCACACACGTTGCCGTTCCATCGCTTGGCCGTTTTTCCGGTGTTATTGGCCCAATTTGTCATTTTACTGATCGCCGCATTGGCGCTTTGGTATTGGCATGGAGTCGTAGCCGGATACTCAGGACTCTGCGGAGGCCTGATAGCCTTGCTGCCCAATATGTATTTTGCTCACAGGGCCTTTCGGTTTTCCGGTGCCCGAGCAGCTCAAGCCATCGTCCGGTCTTTTTATGCCGGTGAGGCGGGCAAACTGATTTTGACAGCAGTGCTCTTTGCGCTGACGTTTGCAGGTGTAAAGCCATTGGCGCCGCTGGCTGTATTCGGCGTCTTCGTGTTGACCCAACTGGTCAGCTGGTTTTCGCCCCTGCTGATGAGAACAAGATTTTCGAGACCTTAGGGCGTTTGAGGCAACCATGGCAGAGACAACCGCTTCGGGCTATATCCAGCACCACTTGCAGAACCTGACCTTCGGTCAGCTACCCAATAGCGGCTGGGGCTTTGCTCACACCGCAGCAGAAGCCAAAGAAATGGGCTTTTGGGCTTTCCACGTCGATACCCTCGGCTGGTCGGTCGCATTGGGTCTGATTTTCGTCCTGATTTTCCGCATGGCGGCAAAGAAGGCGACTTCCGGTCAGCCAGGTGCTTTGCAGAACTTCGTTGAAGTATTGGTCGAATTCGTCGATGGCAGCGTGAGAGACAGCTTCCATGGCCGTAGCCCGGTGATTGCACCGCTGGCACTGACCATCTTCGTCTGGGTGTTCCTGATGAACGCCGTCGACCTGATACCGGTCGATTGGATTCCTCAGTTGGCCATCCTGATCACCGGCGATGCGCACATTCCATTCCGTGCCGTATCGACCACTGATCCTAACGCCACCCTGGGTATGGCCCTGTCGGTGTTTGCGTTGATCATTTTCTACAGCATCAAGGTCAAGGGCATCGGCGGCTTCATCGGCGAACTGACCCTGCACCCGTTTGGCAGCAAGAACATTTTCCTGCAAGCGCTGCTGATCCCGGTGAACTTCCTGCTGGAATTCGTCACCCTGATCGCCAAGCCAATCTCACTGGCACTGCGACTGTTCGGTAACATGTACGCCGGCGAACTGGTCTTCATTCTGATTGCTGTGATGTTCGGCAGCGGTCTGCTCTGGCTTAGCGGCCTGGGCATTGTTCTGCAGTGGGCGTGGGCGGTGTTCCACATCCTGATCATCACCCTGCAGGCGTTTATCTTCATGATGTTGACCATCGTTTACCTGTCGATGGCGCACGAAGAGAACCATTAAGACCAGTCTCGACTAGTCTGATGTCCTTCCCGGTGAAACGGGAAGGTGGCCCTTCAGGGCTATGAAACGATTTGTTTTACCACTTTAAAATCTAAAAAACCTAAACCATACGACGTAAAAGTCGGGAGGAAAGATGGAAACTGTAGTTGGTCTAACCGCTATCGCTGTTGCACTGTTGATCGGCCTGGGCGCCCTGGGTACTGCCATTGGTTTCGGCCTGTTGGGCGGCAAGTTCCTGGAAGGCGCCGCGCGTCAGCCAGAAATGGTTCCAATGCTGCAAGTTAAAATGTTCATCGTCGCCGGCCTGCTCGACGCCGTGACCATGATCGGCGTTGGTATCGCTCTGTTCTTCACCTTCGCGAACCCCTTCGTTGGTCAACTCGCTGGCTAATCACTCGAATTTTCGAGTTGATTAGAGTGATGGACAACGAACGAGCGAGGTGTTGGCGTGAACATTAATGCAACCCTGATTGGCCAGTCCGTTGCGTTCTTCATTTTTGTACTGTTTTGCATGAAGTTCGTGTGGCCTCCGGTCATCGCGGCTTTGCACGAACGTCAGAAGAAGATCGCGGATGGACTGGACGCTGCCGCCCGAGCAGCTCGCGACCTGGAATTGGCCCAAGATAAAGTGGGTCAAAAACTGCGCGAAGCAAAAGCTCAGGCAGCCGAAATCATTGAGCAAGCCAAGAAACGCGGTAACCAGATCGTTGAAGAGGCTGTTGAAAAAGCCCGTATCGACGCTGACCGTGTGAAGGTTCAGGCTCAGGCCGAGATCGAGCAGGAACTGAATAGTGTCAAAGATGCGCTGCGTGCCCAACTGGGTGCTCTGGCCGTCGGCGGTGCCGAGAAGATCCTGGGTGCCACAATCGATCAAAACGCGCACGCGGAGCTGGTTAACAAACTGGCTGCTGAAATTTAAGCGAGGGCGATCATGGCAGAATTGACCACGTTGGCCCGACCTTACGCTAAGGCAGCCTTCGAGCACGCCCAGGCCCACCAGCAACTGGCCTCTTGGTCAGCCATGCTCGGCCTGGCTGCAGCAGTGTCGCAAAACGACACCATGCAGCGCGTGCTCAAGGCCCCGCGACTGACGAGCGCAGACAAGGCCGCCACGTTTATTGACGTGTGCGGCGACAAGTTTGATGTGAAAGTGCAGAACTTCATCCACGTCGTTGCCGAAAATGACCGTCTCCCGCTTTTGCCGGAGATCGCCGCTCTGTTTGACCTGTACAAGGCCGAACAAGAGAAATCGGTAGATGTTGAAGTCATCAGTGCTTTTGCATTGAACCAAGAACAGCAAGACAAACTCGCCAAGGTTCTCAGTGCACGACTCGACCGGGAAGTGCGCCTGCAAGTTGCGGAGGATGCCACCCTGATTGGTGGTGTCATCATTCGCGCCGGCGACCTGGTTATCGATGGCTCGATTCGCGGCAAACTCGCGAATCTTGCCGAAGCATTGAAATCTTGAGTTTGAAGGGGCAGCAGAGCAATGCAGCAACTCAATCCTTCCGAAATAAGTGAAATTATCAAGGGCCGCATCGACAAGCTCGATGTGACCTCCCAAGCCCGTAACGAAGGCACTGTCGTCAGCGTATCTGACGGCATCGTGCGGATTCACGGTCTGGCCGACGTTATGTACGGCGAGATGATCGAGTTTCCGGGCGGCGTCTTCGGTATGGCTCTCAACCTGGAGCAAGACTCTGTAGGTGCCGTTGTATTGGGCTCCTACCAGACTCTGGCCGAAGGCATGAGCGCCAAGTGCACAGGCCGCATCCTGGAGGTTCCGGTTGGTAAGGAACTGCTGGGTCGCGTTGTCGACGCACTGGGTAACCCAGTTGACGGCAAAGGTCCGCTGAACAACACCGAGACCGATGCGGTCGAGAAAGTTGCTCCAGGCGTGATCTGGCGTAAGTCGGTAGACCAGCCTGTACAGACTGGCTACAAGGCTGTCGATGCCATGATTCCTGTCGGCCGTGGCCAGCGTGAGCTGATCATCGGTGACCGTCAGATCGGTAAAACCGCTCTGGCGATCGACGCGATCATCAACCAGAAAAACAGCGGGATCTTCTGCGTCTACGTAGCCATTGGTCAGAAACAATCGACCATCGCCAACGTGGTTCGCAAGCTGGAAGAAAACGGCGCCTTGGCTAACACCATCGTCGTGGCCGCCAGTGCTTCCGAATCCGCTGCACTGCAGTTCCTGGCACCGTACTCCGGTTGCACCATGGGCGAGTACTTCCGCGACCGCGGTGAAGACGCGCTGATCGTTTATGACGATCTGTCCAAGCAAGCAGTGGCTTACCGCCAGATTTCCCTGTTGCTGCGCCGTCCACCAGGCCGTGAAGCTTACCCAGGCGACGTGTTCTATCTCCACTCCCGTCTGCTGGAGCGCGCATCCCGCGTTTCGGAAGAATGGGTAGAGAAGTTCACCAACGGCGCAGTGACCGGCAAAACCGGTTCCCTGACCGCACTGCCGATCATCGAAACCCAGGCTGGCGACGTTTCCGCGTTCGTTCCGACCAACGTGATTTCCATCACTGACGGTCAGATCTTCCTGGAATCGGCCATGTTCAACTCCGGGATCCGTCCTGCAGTGAACGCCGGTGTTTCGGTATCCCGTGTGGGTGGTGCCGCTCAGACCAAGATCATCAAGAAGCTCTCCGGTGGTATCCGTACCGCTCTGGCTCAGTACCGTGAACTGGCGGCATTCGCCCAGTTCGCTTCTGACCTGGACGAAGCGACCCGTAAGCAACTTGAGCATGGTCAGCGCGTTACCGAGCTGATGAAGCAGAAGCAATACGCACCAATGTCGATCGCTGACATGGCGCTGTCGCTGTATGCCGCTGAGCGTGGGTTCCTGACCGACGTTGAAATCACCAAGGTCGGCAGCTTTGAACAAGCGCTGATTGCTTACTTCAACCGCGATCACGCCGAATTGATGGCGAAGATCAACGTGAAAGGTGACTTCAATGACGACATCGACGCTGGCATCAAAGCCGGTATCGAGAAGTTCAAGGCCACCCAAACCTGGTAAGCCGCAGCGGGGGCCGCGAGGCTCTCGCTTGCTAACCTGATAGGTGTTACATGGCAGGCGCAAAAGAGATTCGCAGTAAGATTGCGAGCATCAAAAGCACGCAAAAGATCACCAGCGCCATGGAAAAAGTGGCGGTCAGTAAAATGCGCAAGGCACAAATGCGCATGTCTGCTAGCCGTCCCTACGCGGAGCGTATCCGCCAGGTTATTGGTCATCTGGCCAACGCCAACCCGGAGTATCGCCACCCGTTCATGCTCGACCGCGAAGTAAAGCGTGTCGGTTATGTCGTGGTGAGCAGTGACCGTGGTTTGTGCGGTGGTTTGAATACCAACCTGTTCAAGGCCCTGGTCAAGGACATGGCGGTAAACCGCGAAAACGGCGTCGAGATTGATCTGTGTGTGATCGGTAGCAAGGGTGCGGCCTTTTTCCGCAACTTCGGCGGTAACGTCGTTGCAGCTATCAGTCACCTGGGTGAAGAACCGTCGATCAATGACCTGATCGGCAGCGTCAAGGTGATGCTGGATGCTTACCTGGAAGGCCGGATTGACCGCCTGTCCGTGGTATCCAACAAGTTCATCAACACCATGACGCAACAGCCTACCGTGGAGCAGTTGATTCCATTGGTGGCGACCCCGGAACAAGAACTCAAGCACCACTGGGACTACCTCTACGAACCAGACGCCAAAGAGCTGCTTGACGGCTTGATGGTGCGCTACGTGGAGTCGCAGGTGTACCAGGCGGTGGTCGAGAACAACGCGGCTGAACAAGCTGCGCGGATGATCGCGATGAAGAGCGCTACCGACAACGCCGGTGATTTGATCAGCGATTTGCAGCTGGTCTACAACAAGGCGCGTCAGGCTGCGATCACCCAAGAGATCTCGGAAATCGTCGGCGGCGCTGCCGCGGTTTAACGGTTCAAATATTCAGAGGATCCAGCTATGAGTAGCGGACGTATCGTTCAAATCATCGGCGCCGTTATCGACGTGGAATTCCCACGCGACAGCGTACCGAGCATCTACAACGCTTTGAAAGTCAAAAGCGATGCCGGCACCACCCTGGAAGTTCAGCAGCAGCTGGGCGACGGCGTGGTTCGTACCATTGCAATGGGTTCCACCGAGGGCTTGAAGCGCGGCCTGGAAGTCACTGACTCTGGCGCTGCCATCTCCGTACCGGTCGGTAAAGCGACCCTGGGCCGGATCATGGACGTCCTCGGTAACCCGATCGACGAAGCCGGTCCAATCGACACCGAAGAGCGCTGGGGCATTCACCGTCCAGCGCCATCCTTCGCGGAACAAGCGGGCGGCAACGACCTGCTGGAAACTGGCATCAAGGTTATCGACCTGGTTTGCCCGTTTGCCAAGGGCGGTAAAGTCGGTCTGTTCGGTGGTGCCGGTGTAGGCAAAACCGTAAACATGATGGAACTGATCCGTAACATCGCCATCGAGCACAGCGGTTTTTCCGTGTTCGCTGGTGTGGGTGAGCGTACTCGTGAGGGTAATGACTTCTACCACGAGATGAAGGACTCCAACGTTCTGGACAAAGTGGCACTGGTTTACGGTCAGATGAACGAGCCGCCGGGTAACCGTCTGCGCGTAGCACTGACTGGCCTGACCATGGCCGAGAAATTCCGTGACGAAGGTAACGACGTTCTGCTGTTCGTCGACAACATCTATCGTTACACCCTGGCCGGTACTGAAGTATCCGCACTGCTGGGCCGTATGCCTTCCGCAGTAGGTTACCAGCCGACCCTGGCCGAAGAGATGGGTACTCTGCAAGAGCGTATCACTTCGACCAAAAACGGTTCGATCACCTCGATCCAAGCGGTATACGTACCTGCGGATGACTTGACTGACCCGTCGCCAGCGACCACCTTCGCCCACTTGGACGCTACCGTCGTACTGTCCCGTGACATCGCCTCCCTGGGTATCTACCCAGCGGTCGATCCACTGGACTCGACTTCGCGCCAGCTGGACCCGAGCGTGATCGGCCAGGAACACTACGACACCGCTCGCGGCGTTCAGTACGTGCTGCAGCGTTACAAAGAACTGAAGGACATCATTGCGATCCTGGGTATGGACGAGCTGTCGGAAACCGACAAGCAGTTGGTATCTCGCGCTCGTAAGATCCAGCGCTTCTTGTCGCAGCCGTTCTTCGTGGCTGAAGTCTTCACCGGTGCCTCGGGTAAATACGTTTCCCTGAAAGACACCATTGCTGGCTTCAAAGGCATCCTCAACGGTGACTACGACCACCTGCCAGAACAAGCGTTCTACATGGTCGGCGGCATCGAAGAAGCGATCGAGAAAGCCAAGAAACTGTAATCCTGGCGCCCGGCAACGGGCGCTACTCAGGTTGAGGCAAGCAGATGGCTATGACAGTCCATTGCGATATCGTCAGCGCGGAAGGGGAAATTTTCTCCGGTCTGGTTGAGATGGTAGTAGCGCACGGCGAACTGGGTGACCTTGGTATTGCCATGGGTCACGCACCGTTGATCACCAGCTTGAAGCCCGGTCCGATTACTCTGACCAAGCAGGGTGGGGAAAAGGAGGTGTTTTACATCTCTGGTGGTTTCCTTGAGGTTCAGCCGAACATGGTCAAGGTTCTTGCCGACACCGTGCAACGTGCTGCCGACCTGGATGAAGCCTCCGCTCAGGACGCCGTCAAGGCTGCCGAGAAGGCCCTGAATGAAAAAGGCGCAGATTTCGACTACGGTTCTGCTGCTGCACGTCTGGCCGAGGCCGCAGCTCAGCTGCGCACCGTCCAGCAGATCCGCAAGAAGTTTGGCGGCTAAGCCGTCACGCCTCATGTGTGATTGATTAAAAAGGGTAGCCTCGGCTACCCTTTTTCTTTATTTGCAAAACACTTCTTTGGTCTGAAGTCTGACCGCCCAGGATTGGTAGCCATTCATGTCTCTCGAAATCGTAATTCTCGCCGCCGGCCAAGGCACCCGCATGCGTTCGGCGCTGCCCAAGGTGCTGCACCCGATCGCCGGTGACTCCATGCTCGGCCATGTTATCCATAGCGCCCGGCAACTGGCCCCCCAACGTATCCATGTAGTGATTGGCCATGGAGCTGACGTGGTGCGTGAGCGGCTGGCGGCGGACGATTTGAATTTCGTATTGCAGGACAAGCAACTGGGTACCGGTCACGCCACCGCCCAAGCCGTGCCTTTCATTAAGGCTGACACGGTGTTGATCCTTTACGGCGACGTGCCGTTGATTGAGGTGCAAACCCTACAACGCCTGCTCAAGCACGTGGTGCCCGGTCAAATGGGCCTGCTGACCGTTGAGCTGGATGACCCAACTGGCTATGGTCGGATCGTGCGCAATGCCGACGGCAAGGTCACCGCGATCGTAGAGCATAAAGACGCAAGCGAAGCCCAGCGCGTCATCACCGAAGGCAACACCGGTATCCTCGCTGTACCGGCTGATTGCCTGGAGGACTGGATGAGCCGCCTGTCCAATAACAACGTCCAGGGTGAGTACTACCTGACCGACGTGATTGAAATGGCTGTCAGCGATGGTCTGCTGGTTGCCACCGAGCAGCCCCACGACCCCATGGAAGTGCAGGGCGCCAACGACCGCAAGCAACTGGCCGAACTGGAGCGTCACTATCAGCAGCGTGAAGGCCGGCGCCTGATGGCGCTTGGTGTCACCTTGCGTGACCCGGCGCGTTTCGATGTGCGCGGCGATGTCACTGTGGGCCGCGATGTGCTCATCGACATCAACGTGATCCTCGAAGGCCGTGTGGTTATTGAAGATGACGTAGTCATCGGCCCGAACTGCGTGATCAAGGACAGCACCCTGCGCAAAGGCGTGGTGATCAAGGCCAACAGCCATATCGAAGGCGCAGTGATGGGTGAGGGTAGCGATGCCGGCCCATTTGCCCGTCTGCGTCCAGGCAGCGTGCTGGGTGCCAAAGCCCATGTGGGTAACTTCGTCGAACTGAAAAACGCCAATCTGGGTGAAGGCGCCAAGGTAGGTCACCTGACCTACCTAGGTGACTCGGTGATCGGTGCTCGCACCAACATCGGCGCTGGCACCATCACCTGCAACTACGATGGCGCCAACAAGCATCAGACCACCATCGGCGAAGACGTGTTTATTGGCTCCAACAACTCTCTGGTGGCCCCAGTGACCATTGGCGATGGTGCCAACACCGCTGCGGGTTCGACCATCAATCAGGATGTGGATAAGTCCCAACTGGCCGTAGCCCGCGCCCGTCAACGCAACATCGACGGCTGGAAACGCCCGGTCAAGACCAAGAAGACCTGAGTTATCCACAACCCCGCAAACCTGTTGGTCCGGTACGTCGGTCCAACAGGTTTTTTTATGCCTTGTGCTTGACGAGTTCCCGCCAATAGGTTTTGATTGCCTTCGTTATCTTTCGAACCGAAACTTATCATCACCATGTCGAAACGAAATACACCCCAACGACGTCACAACATTCTTGCCTTGCTCACCGAGCAGGGTGAAGTCAGCGTGGACGAACTGGCCAAGCGTTTCGAAACTTCGGAAGTGACCATCCGCAAGGATCTCGCTGCGCTGGAGAGCAACGGCCTGTTGCTGCGACGCTACGGCGGTGCGATCACCATGCCCCAGGAGTTGGTGGGTGATCCCGCCCAGCCTATCTCGGTCTACAAACGCGCCATCGCCCGTGCGGCTGTGAATCGGCTGCGCGAACATGCGCGGATCATCATCGACAGTGGCAGCACCACCGCCGCCATGATCCCCGAACTGGGCCATCAACCCGGCCTGGTGGTAATGACCAACTCGCTGCACGTGGCCAGCGCCCTGAGCGAATTGGAACACGAGCCGGTGCTATTAATGACCGGCGGCACCTGGGACCCCCATTCGGACTCGTTCCAGGGCCAGGTCGCCGAGCAGGTATTGCGCTCCTACGATTTCGACCAACTGTTCATCGGCGCCGACGGCATCGATCTACAGCGCGGCACCACCACGTTCAATGAATTGCTGGGGCTGAGCCGGGTCATGGCCGAAGTCGCCCGCGAAGTGGTGGTTATGGTCGAGTCCGACAAGATTGGCCGCAAGATTCCCAACCTGGAACTGCCCTGGAGCAGCGTCCATACCCTTATTACCGATGATCGCCTGCCGCTTGAGGCCCGCGACCAGATTCAAGCCCGCGGCATTACGCTGATTTGCGCGGCAGTCATCTAGGAGAGAAACCATGTGTGGAATTGTTGGCGCAGTCGCTGAACGAAACGTCACCGCCATTTTGCTTGAAGGCCTCAAACGCCTTGAATATCGTGGCTATGACAGCGCTGGTGTGGCGGTTTTTTCCAACGCTGGCAAGCTTGAGCGCATGCGTCGCCCGGGCAAGGTCGCTGAGCTGGAACAAGCCCTGGCCGGTGAGCCGCTGGTAGGTCGTCTGGGTATCGCCCACACCCGTTGGGCAACCCACGGCGCACCGTGCGAACGCAACGCCCACCCGCACTTCTCCGGTGACCTGGCGGTGGTTCACAACGGCATTATTGAAAACCACGAAGTGCTGCGCGAACAGCTCAAAGGCCTGGGCTATGTGTTCACTTCGGACACCGATACCGAAGTCATCGCCCACCTGCTAAACCACAAACTCAAGGACCACAGCGACCTGGCCACCGCCCTCAAGGCTACCGTCAAGGAACTGCATGGCGCCTATGGCCTGGCCGCGATCAGCGCCAGCCAACCGGATCGCCTGGTCGCCGCCCGCAGTGGCAGCCCGCTGGTGATCGGCTTGGGCCTGGGCGAAAACTTCCTGGCCTCTGACCAATTGGCCCTGCGTCAGGTCACTGACCGCTTCATGTACCTGGAAGAAGGCGATATCGCTGACATCCGCCGCGAAAGCGTGGCGATCTGGGACGTTAACGGTCAGCCGGTCGAACGCGAAGCCGTGCAGTACCGCGACGGTGCCGAAGCGGCCGACAAGGGTAAGTTCCGCCACTTCATGCTCAAGGAAATCCACGAGCAACCGTCCGTGGTGCAACGCACCCTGGAAGGCCGCCTGAGCCACAATCAGGTACTGGTTCAGGCCTTCGGCCCGCAAGCCGCTGAACTGTTCGCCAAAGTGCGCAATGTGCAGATCGTCGCCTGCGGCACCAGCTACCACGCCGGTATGGTCGCCCGTTACTGGCTGGAAGAACTGGCCGGCATCCCGTGCCAGGTGGAAGTGGCCAGCGAGTTCCGCTATCGCAAAGTGGTAGTGCAACCGGACACCCTGTTCGTCACCATCTCCCAGTCCGGCGAAACCGCCGACACCCTGGCCGCCCTGCGTAACGCCAAGTTGCTCTCTACAAAAGAAGGGGGCTACCTCGCCAGCCTGGCGATCTGCAACGTCAGCATCAGCTCCCTGGTGCGCGAGTCCGACCTGACCCTGCTGACTCAGGCCGGTCGTGAAATCGGCGTGGCGTCCACCAAAGCCTTCACCACCCAGCTGGTCGGTCTGTTGCTGTTGACCCTGTCCCTTGGCCAGGTTCGCGGCACACTCGCCGAAGGCGTCGAAGCCACCCTGGTGGAAGAGTTGCGTCGCTTGCCAACCCGCCTGGGTGAAGCCCTGGCCATGGACAGCACCGTGGAGAAAGTCGCTGAACTATTCGCCGACAAAAACCACACCCTGTTCCTTGGCCGTGGCGCGCAATACCCAGTGGCGATGGAAGGTGCCCTCAAGCTCAAGGAAATTTCCTATATCCACGCCGAAGCCTACCCGGCCGGTGAGCTGAAGCACGGCCCGTTGGCACTGGTGGATGACGATATGCCGGTGGTCACCGTTGCGCCAAACAACGAGCTGCTGGAGAAGCTCAAGTCCAACCTGCAGGAAGTCCGCGCCCGTGGCGGCCAACTGATCGTCTTTGCTGATGAGAAGGCGGGCATGACCAATGGCGAAGGCACCCACGTCATTAACATGCCGCACATCCACGACACTCTGTCGCCAATCCTCTACACCATCCCGTTGCAACTGCTGTCGTATTACGTCGCCGTGCTCAAGGGCACTGACGTTGACCAACCGCGCAACCTGGCGAAATCGGTGACAGTGGAGTAAGCCATTCAGGGATTACCCATACTGGTTTTAGAGAATTAAAACTGTCGTAGGTAGCTGATTGCTCGGATCAGTACCTGTTACAGGCATTCCCCAGCGCATATTCTCTGGACGCGGTTGCCTTGCTCCGATTTCCATATTGTTCAGAAAATTTCCTTTGGGGGATCCTCGCTTTCCATACCTGATGGACGAACACTGAGCAAAAGGCGCAATTATAGGTGGAAATCGCCCGCAGCCTCCGGCTGGTAAAGCACCTTCCTGATCTCAATCCGGCGGGTCCGATCAGAAATTCGCCAGTCGATGGCGTCCCCCTCCTGATAGCCCAGGATGGCGGCGCCAATGTCGGAATACACTGAATGCTTCCCTGCGTTGCTGTCCGCGTCTTTAGGGTAGACCAAGGCCACTTCGATCTCTTCGTCGTCCAGCTGCAGCAAGGCCCTAGAGTTCATCGTGACGACATTGCACGCCACCTGCTGCGGCTTGACGACAATGGCTCGCTCAAGCTCATGTTCGAGTTCAACAATGGCCGGGCCTTGCTCGAGCACGATTAGACTCTCGAGCCTGGCCTTGTCGATTTCAGTGATGTAGATCCTAGTGGAGTCGCCAATGGCACCTTCGCGCAAGAACTGGAGATAGCGCCCCGCCGTCATGGAAAATGACTTCAATGTCGGCGTTTCGCTCTCAAGCAGAAAGCCGCTGCGCAGAAAGGCTTTCAGCGAGCGCGCGTTGTCCGGGTGGATCTTGGCGATGAGCTTCTCGGCTCGCATGTCGAGGAAGGCCAGTTTCATTCCTTCGCGGATCGTACGGGCGCCAAGGTTTCGACCCCATTTGTCGCGGTCTCCAATGACCAGGACTATCTCGCAATTTGAGCCGGTCTTGATTAGACGGACAAAGCCCACCGGGGCGTCATGCCGGTCATAGGCCATGAAGAATCGGCCGCCCCGGTTGAATAGATGGGTCAGGATCGGCAATTGAGTCCGATCGATGGCTTGCTCGATGGAGCGGGAGACATGACGCGAATCGCTCAGATAGCAGGTGACGCGCTCATCCTCCAACCAATCCATCAGCGTCAGCGCGTGCGCCCGAGTAATTTCAGGGCACAGCGAAATGAAAGGCTTGTTCATCTTCATCACACTTATTTGTAAAGGATGGAAGCCCTTCATGGCTATGGTCATGACGGTTCTTCGGCAACCGGCTATTTTAAGACATAACGCGAGTAATGGCGAACATCATGGAGAGCTCGAGGAAACCATCGTTTTGCCGAACCCGAACCCGAACCCGAACCCGAACCCGAACCAGTCAAGCGCTCAAGCCTCGATGAAGCCGACTATCACTCAGAATGATCAGCGCTTCATCGTTCTGCCCCTTGATCCGACCCAGAGGCTCGCCGCAAGCGGCTCCATCAAAGGTACGTGGATGTCGTGTCATTACTGGTTGCAAGAGTTTTTCGGTTCCTTTATACGACGCTGCAGGCCCCGAAATACGGGCACCCTTCGCGACAGTTTTAATTCTCTAAATTCAATACCCAAGAAAAACCCCCGACAATCGGGGGTTTTTCTTTTGGTCTGATTAACGTTTTCAGGTCCACCAGTACCGCACGAGATGAAAGAAAATCGGCGCGGCAAAACACACAGAATCCAGCCGATCCAGCATCCCGCCGTGCCCCTCGATCATATGCCCCCAGTCCTTGACGCCACGGTCGCGCTTGATCGCCGACATCACGATCCCGCCGGCAAAGCCCAGAAGGTTTATCAACAGCGCAATCAGGAATGACTGCCAGGGATTGAACGGCGTGGTCCACCACAACGCCGCGCCAATGAGCGATGACAGCAGGATTCCGCCAACAAACCCTTCCACGGTTTTCGAAGGCGATAAATTGGGCGCGATCTTGTGTTTGCCAAACAGCTTGCCGCACACGTACTGCAACACATCCGACAGCTGCACGACGATCACCAGGTAGGCGATCAGCAGCAGGTTACGACCTTCATAGCCGACGATGTCCAGGGTCAGCAGCGCCGGGACGAAGGACACGCAGAACACTGCGATCATCAGCCCCCACTGCACCTTCGACGCCCGTTCCAGGAAGTGCGTGCTATCGCCGCCCAATGACGCGAGGATCGGCAGCAGCAGGAACACGTAGACCGGGATGAAGATTGAGAACAGCCCATACCAGTCGAAGTAGATCAGCAGGTATTGCAGGGGCAAGGCCAGGTAGAACGCCGCCACCAGCGCCGGGTAATCGCTGCGTCGGGTTGGCGTGAGGGTGAGGAACTCTCGCAGCGCATAGAACGACACTGCGTAGAACAACAAGATCACCGCGCCGGTGCCGAGCCAGAAGGCGATGCCAATCACTACCACCATCACCCACCAGGCGTTGATGCGAGCGTTGAGGTTATCGATCACCGCGTTGGGCGTGCCACGGCTGCGCAATTTGAGGATCAGGCCGATCAGCGAGGCGAGCACCAGGATCATGCCGATCCCGCCGAACAACATCAGGGTTTGGCTATCCATGTCAGGAATGCTCCGGGGCAAGGGCGAGCAAGGCGTCGCGGGTGCGGGCGAGGAACAGCGCCTTGTCTTCGCCGTCTTCCAATTGCAGCGGCGCACCAAAGCTGGTGGTACACAGCAATGGCAGCGGCAGGACGCGGCCCTTGGGCATGACACGGTTGAGATTGGCGATCCACACCGGTATCAACTCGGCGTGTGGGTAACTTTTTGCCAAGTGGTAGAGGCCGCTTTTGAAGGGCAGCAGGCCATCTTCCAGGTTGCGCGTACCTTCGGGGAAGATGATTAGCGAATCGCCATTTTCGAGGGCATCGAGCATCGGCTGCAACGGGTTATCCACAGGGTCTTTGCGTTCCCGGTCGATCAGCACACCGTTGAACACCCGATTGATGATGTAGCGGCGCAGGGCGCTTTTTTGCCAGTAATCGCTGCCAGCCACCGGGCGTGTGGCTTTGCGCAACTTGGGCGGCAAGGATGCCCACAGCAGCACAAAGTCGCCGTGGCTGCTGTGGTTGGCGAAGTAGATGCGCTGTACTGGCTCCGGCGCGCAACCGAGCCATAGGCTGCGCGCGCCAGTGACCGTGCGGGCCATGGAGGTAATCAGGGTGGCGACCACGGGTTCGAACATGAGGATTCCTTATCCGGCGAAGGGCAGCCAAGGGCTGGCCAGGATGACGGCCAATGTCAGCAGCACTTGCGCGGCCAGCAGGTACGCTTGTTTACGCAGCAGTTTCAGGGCACCGCGACGGCGTTCGGTCCAGGGCCGGCCGGCGCGCTTGGGCGATTGCAGGCCGAGGGTTTGCAGCGTCTGGTCCAGATCCTGGGTGCGTTCCACGTCACGGGCCATCAGGCTAAACAGATCGGCATCGAACGCCACTCGCAGGGCCCAGTACTTTTGCAGCAGTCCGAGGACAATCATCCACACGGCGAGGATCAGGCACACCGGGGTAATACTGGCCATTAACAGTTGCGCCAGGCCAAACAACACACCGAGCAAGGTCAGGCCTGTGGATAACTGATCCAGAGACCGGCCTCGACGCAGTAGGCTGGCAACCACCTGTAGTTCCATATCAGCGGGCATTGGCTGTCCTCAGATGGGGGGAAGGATGAGTGAGCATTTGCCCCAGTGCTTGGCGGTGGGCGGGGTGCAGGACCACACCGGGACGTGCTGTACGAATAATAGCCACTGCCTCGTCGACCGTTGCGGCGCGCCCGCTGTTCAGTAGCCAGGCAGCGACGGCGGTGGCGCTGCGGGAATAGCCGAGGGCGCAGCACACCAGCAGCGACCCGGCTTCGCGCAGGCGTTCGATAGCGTGAGCGGCGTCCAGACACTGCGTGGCGGTGGGAGCCGTGAGGTCCAGCACGGGCAGGCTGTAATAGGCGCGGCCCTGTGGATCAAGTGGCAACTCGGCGCACAGATCGACCACCGCTTTAAAAGAAGTTAGCTCGCTTGTCGTCGGAATTCGCCCCAGCCAAACGTTATCCACAACCTGATCGGCCTGTGGATGCTTGCGAGTCCACAACCGTGAGTTGATCCACGCGGCGCCAAGATACGGCGCGTACAACCAGCGTGACGCAGGACTGAGTTTTCCATCGGCGCGTTTTTGAAAGCCGGCGGCGTCCAGCAACAGATAATTGAACGCCACCAACAGCACCGCGACGGCGGGCCAGAGCAGCCACAACCACCAGCCACCGAAGGTAAACGCCGGGATAGCAAGCGCCAGTGCACCCAAGGCATAACGCATTCCCAGTTGCCAGCGCTTCGAATCCTCGGCCAGTTGTGTATCAAGCAGCGGGCTCGGATGTTCCAGTGGCCATAACCACACGCACAACCAACCCGCCAGCGCCCCTGTGGGTAAGTCGATAAAGTGATGTTGATAAGTGGTCAGCACTGAAATCCCGATCAAGGTGAACCAGCCATGCACCAGCCAGCGCCACACCCCTTGGGTATGGCGCTGGAACATGATCCACAGGATCACCAACAGCGCGATATGCAGCGATGGTGCCTGGTTGAACGGTTTGTCGAAGCCCGCCAGTACGGCGAACAGCCAGCCGAACACGCCATCCATTTCTGGCCGCTCGAAGGTAAAGCGTAACGGCCATACCAGGAAACAACTGACGGCAATCACCTGGGCCGTCAGCAAACGCAGGGCGTGCTGTTTCAGTTCATGACGGCTATTGGGCAGCAGCAGGGAGAAGCCGTAGAGCAGGTCAATCGACCAATAGGGCACGATGGTCCAGGCCCAGAACGGAATATGGGTTTCCCAGCCGAACACCATCGTGCCGACATCGCTGCGTTGGCTGGTGACCCACGTGGCAAAGCCGTAGGTGCTGAAAAACAGCGGCGCGAGCAATAGCAGCCATAAGACCGCAGGTTTCAATAAACCCTGCTCTCTAGGGGTAAGCCGCATGATCAGACCCGCTGCGCCAGGGAGACAGTGAAGATGCCCCATTCATCCACGCGCTGGGTGATCTTGCGAAAACCTGCCGCTTCCACCAGTTGATCCATTTCCGCCTGGCTGCGCCGACGCATCACCCAGGCCTGGCCTTGGCGGTGGCTGGTGAGGGCGCGGGCTATCAGTTCCAGTTGGGGGTGCCACGGTTGGCCGGTGTAGACCAGATATCCACCGGGTTCCACCGCTTCGGCAAGACCGGCCAGCGAACCGCCGACCATCGCGTTATCGGCGAACAATTCATACAGGCCCGAAACCACCGCCAATGTCGGCTTGGGCTCCAGTGCCGCTAGGTCCGCTCGGTCAAAGGCATCGCCTTTGACGAACTGGGCGATATCGCTCAAGCCTTTCTCGCGAATCAGCGCGCCACCGTCGCGCACGTTGATGTCGCTGTAGTCGCGCAGCAGGATCGATTCCGGCAACGGCGAAACGCCCTGCAACGCCTCCAGAATGTACCGGCCGTGGCCGGCGGCGATGTCGACGATGCGCACTTCGCGGCCGTCTTCCCGCAGCTTGGCCATGGTCAGGCGCAGCAGCTCTTCGACATTCAACTTGCGCTGGCGAATGCCGCGCCAGCCGATGGAGTTCAGGTAGTTGGTGTCGATCATCCGACCCAGCGCGCCCTTGCCGGTGGGTTTATTGCGATAGACGTAATCCAGGGTGCTCCCGGAGTCGAAACCAGTGTCGAAGCCCAGCTTCACGCCATCGGACAGCTTGCTGCCCAAGCCCATGCTGGCGCGGGTTATGCGCCAGTACAGATCGCGCAGTGAGTTGCGCGGCAGGGGGGCGGCGAGGGATTCGGATTCGGCGCAGGTCAGGCCGATCTTGTCGGCGTCCAGCAAGGATGCGCGATCCAGCGGGTGCTCAAAGTTTTGCAGGATAAACCGCTTGGCGCTGTTCACGGCCACGGCGCGGTCACGTTCGCCGAGGGTGTCGTGGAAGAAGCCGGGGAGGATGTGCAGTTCCTTTTTCAGGCTACCGAGGCGGTCGAAAAACTGCTGTTGGGGTTTGCGATGGACTACAAAGTCGGAGCCGGAAATCAGCAACTGGGTCGGCACCTGGATCGCCTGGGCATCGGCTACAACGCGGTCGGCTGCTTCGTACAGGCCCAGCAGCACATTCACCGAAATCGCCTTGGTGATCAGCGGGTCAGTGTCGTAAGAGGCGACCCGCTCCGGGTCATGGCTGAGGAACTGGGCCTTGACGTAGCTGTTGACGAAAAAATTGCCGCGAAACTTGCGCATCAGCGCCAGGCCCGGACGGGCGAAAGGCACGTAGAGCTTGACCTTGAACGCCGGCGAGGCCAGCACCAGAGCGCGGATCTTCGGCGCGTAGTCGTGCACCCAAGTGGCGGCGATTACCGCGCCGACGCTTTGGGCGATAACCGCGAGGTTTTCTTCTTCGATGCTGTAGGCGCCGCCGATATGGTCGCAGAAGGTCTGCACGTCCCGGGCGCTGGTGGCAAAGCTGGGGCTGTCACCGCGTTCGCCGGGGGACTGGCCATGGCCACGGGCGTCCCAGGCGAAGAAGTCGAATTGCGGCAGGTCCAGTTCATCCACCAGGTGGGCGATGCGCCCGGAATGCTCGTGGCCGCGATGGAACAGCAGGATCGCCTTGCGCGGTTCTAAGCCTGCTGGCGCAGTGGCGGGCCAGTGACGGTAGAAAAGCTCGACACCGTCATGGGTGCTGAAGGTGTGCTCTTACTGTTCACGCATCGCAAAATCCTTATGCAGAAGGGGAAATGTCTGATTGTTCTTTAAGACCTTGGCGCACGCGGTTGACCAAGGTGTAGGCGAGCAATGCGGCGACCAGCCACATCACCCCATCGACCCAACCAGTACCGAGCCAACCCAGGGCGACGCCGGTGGCCAGTACGCCGAGCACAAATGCCCGGTCACTCTTGCCCATCGGGCCGTCGTAACGCCGCGATGCACCGACCATCGGCCCCAGGACACCGGCGTATTCGCTGAACACCGCCAGCAAGGTCACCAGCAACACTGGCGCCAGGCTGACGCCTGGGATCAACGCAAACGGCAGGATCAACGCGCTGTCGGCGATCACATCACACAGTTCATTGAGGTAAGCGCCCAGGCGTGATTGCTGGCCGAACTCCCGGGCGAGCATGCCGTCGATGGCGTTCAGGGCCATGCGCAGGATCATCCACACCGGGATCAGCGCGAACAGCCAGAGGTGTTGGGCAAAACCTGCGATCAGCAGACCCACCAACAGGGAAATCACCCCGGCCAGCACGGTGATCTGGTTAGCGGTGGTGCCATTGTCGTAGAGGCGCTGGACCAAGGGGCGCAGCAGGTTCTGAAAACGCGGTTTGAGCTGATAGATCGAAATCATGAGTGGTGACGCTTCCTTGTCCGTGATCTCGCGAAAAACTTTCCGGAGTGTGACGATTTATCGCGGCGGGCACTAGTGATGGCTCGTGTTTATGGGGGCTTTGTCACGATCTCTGTGGTACCAAACAAAAATTTCACGCCGCGTGTTATATGGTAACGAATTGTTTCTTGATGGGCGTTTGGGGATGCGAGTGGATCTGGAAGCTGAAGGCGCTGCCATCGAAGGGCTGCCGCGTTTTCAGCAAGGGCTGTTTCATGCCCGGCGGTTAAGGCAGGCGGGCATTGGCCTGACGGCGGTGGCTGTCATCGGCTGGATGCTGGCGCTTTTTGTCGCGTTGTTTGCGCCGCTGTCGATCTGGCCGGTGGTGCTGATTAACTGTGCGTCGGCGTTGCTGGTGTTGGGGGCGGGTTTGCAGTCGGCGTGGTGGGTAGCTGACTGGCGTGCCCAGGCGCTGGAAGTGCCCACGCCTGAGTTGACTGAAACGCTGTCAGCGGTGGAGGAGACGACTTGGCTTGACCGCCAGCTGGGGCGCTTGCGCTACAGCGGAACGGGCCTGCTGGCGCAAATCGGCGCGCCGGTTATGTGGCTGTGCAGCTGGTCATTGCTGGCGTTGGTGAGCATCCAGCAGTTCTGGAACCTGGCATTGCCAGCCGCTGCGGTCGGGCAGGCCGCGAGTGTCGGCGCGGCGCTGGCGTTGATCCTGGCCTTCGGTTTGCTGGTGTTTGAAAGGCGCCTGGCCCAGGAGAGCACTGCCCAATGGCCGGAAGCGGCGCAGCTGGCGCAGTTGAGCCGGGTGGCGATCATTTGCCTGGTGATCAGTGGGATCTGTCTGCTATTTGCCGGTGAAACATCGGTGTGGCCATTGCGCCTGGCGGTGTTGATTGGCCTGTTGCCCGCCTTGGTGGCGCTGGAGTTCCTGCTGCGGGGCTTACTGTCGCTGTTCAGCCCGCGTCAGGCACTGCTTGAACCGCGCCTGATGGCGCAAAGCTTTATCGCCGGCATGCTGCGTTGGCCACCACAACCCTTGCTGGCCTTGCAGCACGAGTTGCACAACCGCTTTGGCATTGACCTGCGGCAGATATGGGCCTTTACCTACATGCGCCGCGCGTTTTTACCGGTTCTGGTGGCAGTGCTGGCTGTAGGGTGGTTGCTCACCGGTGTGCATGAAGTCGCCCTGCAAGGCCGTGGGATTTATGAACGTTTTGGCAAACCGGTGGAGGTCTTTGGCCCCGGCCTGCATGTCGGCTTGCCTTGGCCGTTGGGCCGTGTGCTCCCGGTGGAAAACGGCATGGTCCACGAACTGGCCACCAGCGTTGGAGAAACCACCGTCACCGATCTTGCCCCCGCCGAAGGCCCAGCGCCGCTGATCGCCAATCGCCTGTGGGACGCCAGCCATGTGAATGACAAATCCCAGGTCATCGCCAGCAGCAGCGGCGACAAGCAGAGCTTTCAGATCGTCAACATGGATGTGCGTTTTGTCTACCGCATCGGCCTGACTGATCAGGCCGCGCTTGCCGCCACTTACAACAGCGCCGATGTGCCGACGCTGATCCGCAGCACCGCCAGCCGCATCCTCGTGCATGACTTCGCCTCACGTACCCTCGACGAATTACTGGGGGAACAACGCACCAACCTCGCCGACGAAGTGGGCCGGGCGGTGCAGGCTGATCTGCAGAAACTCGACAGCGGTGTGGAGATTCTTGCCACGGTGGTGGAAGCCATTCACCCACCGGCCGGCGCTGCCAACGCTTACCACGGCGTGCAGGCCGCGCAGATTGGCGCCCAGGCGCTGATCTCCCGCGAGCGTGGAGCGGCCAGCGAGCAGACCAACCTGGCGCTGCTGCAAGCCAGTGTCGCCCGCGATCAGGCCCAGGCCACGGCCCATGAAGTCAGTGCTGGCGCTCAGGCGGCGGGCCTGCGCTTTCGCGCCGAACAAAAGGCTTACAAAGAAGCCGGCCAGGCCTTTGTGCTGGAGCAGTACCTGAGCCAACTGAGCCAGGGCCTGGCCCAAGCCAAGTTACTTATTCTTGATCATCGCTTGGGCGCCAGTGGTGCACCGACGATCGATCTGCGTTCTTTTACCTTGCCGGCCGACCCTTCGCTGCCGCGTAAAACCGTTCAATAAGGAGTCTGTCTGTTGAGCGCTCACTCTCACGATCATGGTCACCACCACGGCCACCATCATCACCATCACGGTGACGAACAAGCCGTCGGTCCTTTCCCCTGGCGGCGCATGGCCTGGGCCGTGTTGCTGGTGCTGTTCGCCATCGCCGCGGCTAGCCTGGTGCAGGTGCGTTCGGGCGAAGCGACGGTGATTACTCGCTTCGGCAACCCGTCGCGGGTGCTGCTGGAACCGGGCCTGGGCTGGCGCTGGCCGCAGCCGTTCGAGGCGGCAATCCCGGTGGACCTTCGCCTGCGCACCACCTCCAGCGGTTTGCAGGATGTAGGTACCCGTGATGGCCTGCGGATCATCGTCCAGGCCTACGTGGCGTGGCAGGTTCAGGGCGACGCCGACAATGTGCAGCGCTTTATGCGCGCGGTGCAGAACCAGCCGGACGAAGCCGCGCGGCAGATTCGTACCTTTGTCGGCTCGGCCCTGGAAACCACCGCCAGCAGCTTCGACCTGGCCAACCTGGTAAATACCGACGCCAATCAAGTGCACATTGCCGATTTTGAAGCGCAACTGCGCCAGCAGATTGATCAACAATTGCTCACCACCTACGGCGTGCGCGTGGTGCAGGTGGGCGTCGAACGGCTGACGCTGCCTTCGGTCACCCTGGCCGCCACCGTTGACCGTATGCGCGCCGAGCGGGAAACCATCGCCACTGAACGCACCGCCATTGGCAAGCGCGAAGCGGCGCAGATTCGCTCCGCCGCCGAGCGTGATGCACGCATCGTCCAGGCTGACGCTACGGTGAAAGCCGCCGACATCGAAGCGCAATCGCGCGTGGAAGCGGCGCAGATTTATGGCCGCGCCTACGCTGGCAACCCACAGCTATACAACCTGCTGCGTTCCCTCGACACCCTCGGCACGGTGGTGACGCCGGGCACCAAAATTATCCTGCGCACCGACGCCGCACCGTTTCGCGCCTTGGTGGACGGGCCCAAGGATGTCCAGCCATGAGTGACCGTGACACCCCAGACAGCCCATGGATTCAGGCCGGGCGCCTGACCTTCCTCGCGCTGTACGCGGTGACTGTGCTGGCAGCGCTGGCTTGGACATTCTCCAATGTGCGCCAAATCGACCCGCAGAACCGCGCCGTGGTCTTGCACTTCGGCGCCCTGGATCGGATTCAGAATGCCGGCCTGCTGTTAGCTTGGCCGCGGCCCTTTGAACAAGTCGTGCTGCTGCCCGCTGCGGACCGCGTGATCGAGCGTCGGGTGGAAAACCTGCTGCGTTCCGACGCCGCGATCCAGGCCGACCGCGTGGCCAGTTTCGCCACGCCCATCAGTGACGCCCTGGCCGGCTCCGGTTACCTGCTGACCGGCGATGCGGGCGTGGTGCAACTGGATGTGCGGGTGTTCTACAAGGTCACCGAGCCTTACGCCTTCGTATTGCAGGCTGATCATGTGTTGCCCGCTTTGGATCGATTGGTCACACGAAGTGCCGTGGCCCTGACGGCGGCGCGGGACCTGGACACGATTCTGGTGGCCCGCCCCGAACTGATCGGCGCCGACAACCAGGCCGCCGAACGTCGTGAGCGGCTGCGGGGCGATCTGGTGCAAGGTATCAATCAGCGCCTGGCGGATTTGGCCTCCACCGGCTTGGGCCTGGGCATTGAAGTCACTCGCGTCGATGTGCAATCGAGCCTGCCGAGCCCGGCCGTCAGCGCCTTTAACGCGGTACTCACTGCCAGCCAGCAGGCCGACAAGGCCGTGGCCAACGCCCGCACCGACGCCGAGAAGCTGACCCAGACCGCCACTCAGGACGCCGACCGCTCCGTGCAGGTGGCTCACGCCCAGGCCCGCGAACGCTTGGCCAACGCCCAGGCACAAACCGCCACCGTCGCCAGCCTTGCCCAGGTGAAGGACCCCGGCCTGCTGCTGCGGCTGTACCGCGAACGCCTGCCGAAGATCCTCGGCCAAGCCGGCTCCGTGACCACGCTCGACCCTAAAGATGATTCCCGCCTGATCATTCAGGGAGCCGAACAATGACCGCTCATTCTCTACCTTTGGAGCAGGCGCCCATGCTCTCATCGGCCGAACAACGCAGCGCCGCCCGGCAACTGACCTTGGCGATGCTCGCACTGGGTCTGCTCAGCCTGGGCCTGGTCTGGCGCTGGCTGGCGCCTGATCAAACCGGCGTCAGCCAACTGCTACTGGGTTTTGCCTCGCTGCTGGTGGCGGTGCCGGTGATGCGTTCGGCCTGGTACAGCCTGCGTTACCCGAGCCTGCATGGCATCACTGACCAACTGATTGCCTTGGCGATGCTGGGCGCCTGGGCCACCGGTGATCTGCTGACCGCCGCACTGCTGCCGATCATCATGATCTTCGGTCATGTTCTGGAAGAGCGCAGCGTCATCGGCTCCCAGGAAGCCATTCATGCCCTGGGCAAACTGACTCGTAGCCATGCGCGGCAGGTGCAGGCCGACGGCACGATTGTGGAGGTGGACAACGGCACGTTGAAGACCGGCGATATCGTTGAAGTGCGTGCCGGCGACCGGGTGCCCGCCGATGGCGTGGTGCTGTCGGGGCAGGCGAGCCTGGACACTGCGCCGATTACCGGCGAGTCGGTGCCTCTGGAGGCGAGCGTTGGCGTACAGGTATTTGGCGGGGCGATCAATCTGGACGGCTTGCTGCGCCTGGAAGTGACCCGCACCGGCAACGAATCGACCCTGGGCAAAGTCATTGCCCTGATGCAAAGCGCCGAGCGCTCCAAGCCGCCGATTACCCGGTTGCTGGAGCGTTATGCCGGCAGTTACCTGGTGCTGGTGTTGCTGCTGGCGGCGGTCACCTGGTTTGTCACCAACGATGCCCAGGCGATGTTGGCGGTGCTGGTGGCGGCATGTCCGTGTGCGCTGGTGTTATCGGCACCGGCCACGGCGATTGCGGGCATTGCAGTCGCGGCGCGTCATGGGATTCTGATTCGCAGTTCGGCGTTTCTCGAAGAGCTGGCAGACTTGACGTCACTGGTGGTCGACAAGACCGGAACCCTGACCTTTGGCACCTTGCGTTTACAGTCTATTGAGACCACCGAGCCCGACCGCCAGGTGTTGCTCAACCTTGCCGCCAGCCTCGGTTCGGCCAGCAGCCACCCGGTCAGCCGGGCATTGGCGGGGTTGGCAACTCAGGAACAAATGCTGGCGCTCGCGGATATTCGTGAGCGCCAAGGCCTGGGTGTCGTGGCGCAGACCGAACAGGGTGAAGCGGCCCTCGGTCGGCCTGAGTTGTTCGACCAACTGGGTATCGTCACCACGGCCGTGCCCAACCACGACGGCCCGATTGCCGGGCTAGCGCTCAACGGGCAATTTCTCGCCTGGCTGCTGCTGGCCGACAGCGTCAAACCGGAAGCGCGCCAGGCCATGAAGGAACTGCGAGAACTGGGCCTGGGTCGGCAACTGCTACTGACTGGCGATCGCCAGAGCGTGGCCGATAGCCTGGCGCTGGAAGTGGGCATCAGCGACGTCGAGGCCCAGGCCTTGCCGGAAGACAAGCTCAACCGTGTACTGGGGGAAATCAGCAGCGGGTTCCGGCCAATGGTGGTGGGCGATGGGATCAACGACTCCCTGGCGCTCAAGGCCGGTGTGGTAGGCGTAGCAATGGGCGCGGGCGGCGCGGATATCGCCCTGGCATCGGCGGATGTGGTGCTGATTGGCAGCGACCTGCGGCGCCTGGGCACTTGCGTACGCTTGAGTCGCCAGTGTCGGCAGACGTTGCAGGTCAACGTGATCATCGGCCTGGGCTGGACGCTGGCGATCGTGGTATTCGCGGCGTTTGGCTGGCTGGGCGCGGCGGGGGCGATGATTGCGGCGGTGCTGCATAACCTCAGTACCTTGCTGGTGCTGGGTAACGCTGGGCGGTTGCTGCGGTTTCAGGAGCCGTTGCTGAAGCTGGAAGAATGATTTTCAGAAAATATCGAGGTGCTCTGTAACGGCATTCGATGACCTCACTCTAGTGGTGTGTCGGGACTGAACAATCCGTTCAGCCGACGCCATTACCGATCATTGAGGAATACAAAAATGAACATCAAAAATGCCATTTCCGGTGCTGCCCTGGCTATCGCTGCCGCAACCATGTTTGCCGGTGTTGCCACTCAGGTACAAGCCGCCGATGAAGCGAGCGTTCATTGCTACGGCGTGACTTCCTGCAAAGGCATGAACGACTGCAAGACCGCTGAAAACGCCTGCAAGGGCCAGGCTGTCTGCAAGGGTCACGGTTTCAAGGCAATGACTCAGGCGGCCTGCGATAAGGCTGGCGGCAAAGTCGGCGAGTAACGGCGAATACGTGATTTCGCAGCGGTGTGCACGTCGCTGCGGACACTTTTCAGGAGTTCGTCATGTCTGCATCTATGCCTTGCCTGGGCTACGGCCTGGGATTACGTAGCGCTTACTACCAGGAGATTCTTGAACAGTCGCCGGACGTGGACTGGTTCGAGATCGTCTGCGAGAATTATCTGGTGCAAGGCGGCAAGGCCTTGTACTACCTGGACGCCATCGCCGAGCGCTACCCGCTGGTGATGCATGGCGTGTCCTTGTCCATCGGCGGGCCCCATGTCCTCGATATCGATTACCTCAAGCAACTCAAGCAACTGGCTGACCGGGTCAAACCGGCCTGGGTTTCCGATCACCTGTGCTGGAGCCGTGGCAACGCCCATCAGTTGCATGACCTGTTGCCGCTGCCTTACACCGAAGAAAGCCTCTATCACGTCGCTGCTCGTGTGCGGCAGGTACAGCAGGTTTTGCAGCGCCCGTTGGTGCTGGAAAATGTCTCCAGCTATGTACGAGCAAAGGCCGATGAATTCACCGAATGGGAGTTTCTCAATGCCCTGAGTCACCTCAGCGGTTGCGAGTTGTTGCTGGACGTTAACAATGTCTATGTCAGCTCCCGCAACCACGGCTTTGACCCCTGGACCTTTATCCGCAACCTGCCGCCCAAGAGCATCCGCCAGTTACATCTGGCCGGGCACATGGATTACGGCGACTACGTGGTCGACACCCATGATCATCCGGTGTGCGATCCGGTCTGGAAGCTCTATCAACAGACCCTTGAACACCTCGGCCCGGTGGCGACACTGCTGGAGCGTGACGACCACTTCCCGCCGTTTGCCGAGTTGCTCGATGAGTTGAACAAGGCCCGTGAACTGGGCGCAATTGCCCTGACCAGGAGGCCGTTATGCGCCTGATCGATTGGCAACAGGCGTTTGAACAGCACCTGCTGAGCGAACCCTCTGCGAGCAGTGGTTTTAATGCCACGTTGATGGGCGGGCCGACACTGGATGTCGAGACGGGATTGGCGATTTACCACAACGCCTACCTGGCGCGGTTGCAGGAGGTGATGCGTGGGGACTTCCCGGCGGTGTGGCACTGGTTGGGGGACGAAGAGTTTGCCGCGCTGGTGGCGGCCTATATTTCTCGCTATCCCTCGGCACATTTTAGTTTGCGCTGGTTGGGACAGCGGTTCGAACGCTTTATCGGCGAGCATCTGGTTGCCGAGCAAAGCGCTCCGCTGGTAGAGCTGGCGCGCCTGGAATGGGCGTTTACCCTGGCGTTCGATGCGCCGGAAGGTGAACCGCTGACTGTGTCCGATATGGCCGCGCTGGCGCCTGAGGAGTGGCCGGGGCTGCAGGTCGAACTGGCGCCGTCGGTGCAGCAGGTGTTGTGTCGCTTCAACAGCCTGGGCATCTGGCGTTCGGTCAAGGATCAGACCGGCTTTCCCGGCAGCCAGGAGCTGCCTTTGGCCGAGGTGTGCCTGGTCTGGCGTGACCGACATGTTTGCCGCTATCGCAGCCTGAAACCGGCCCAAGCCTGTGCTTTAGCCGCAATGGTCACTATCGGCTGGAACTTTTCAGAACTGTGCGCCGAGTTGGCAGTCAGTTATCAGGAGGGCGCGCCACTGCAAGCGGTTACCTGGTTGAAACAGTGGGTTCAGGACGGTTTGCTGCAGCTTCGTGCACCATAGAAAACGGCTATTAAATCGATAGCCTGCTGCTTTTCTTTGGATGGTCTACCCTCATTTCAGACGTCTGAAACAAGGGGGATTACTCATGCTCGCGCAACTTCCACCGGCCTTACAGAATCTTCAGCTTCCGTTGCGCCTGCGACTCTGGGATGGCCATGAATTCAACCTGGGCCCGGAGCCCAGCGTCACCATTGTGGTCAAGGACCCCATCGTGGTTTCGCAGTTGGCTCACCCCACGCTCGATTCTCTGGGCGCGGCCTTCGTCGAGGGCAAACTGGAGCTGGAAGGCTCCATTAGCGAAGTGATCCGGGTATGTGACGAGTGGAGTCATGCCTTGATCCATGACGAAGAAGAGAGTCGTCCGGTGCGCTCGATCCACGACAAGTCCACCGACGCGGCGGCCATTTCCTACCATTACGACCTGTCGAACGAGTTCTACCAGCTCTGGCTGGACCACGACATGGCTTATTCCTGTGGTTACTTCGAAACCGGCAGCGAATCCCTCGACCAGGCCCAACAAGACAAATTCCGCCACCTGTGCCGCAAATTGCGACTGCAGCCAGGTGAGTATTTGCTGGATGTCGGCTGCGGTTGGGGCGGGCTAGCGCGTTATGCCGCGCGGGAATTTGGGGTCAAAGTGTTCGGCATCACCCTGAGCAAGGAACAGCTGGAGCTGGCTCGCGAGCGTGTGATCGACGAAGGCCTGGAGGATCTGGTGGAGCTGCAGTTGCTGGACTACCGCGACCTGCCGCAGGACGGTCGTTTCGACAAAGTGATCAGCGTCGGCATGTTCGAACACGTGGGCCACGCCAACCTGGCTGAGTACTGCAAGACGCTCTTTGGTGCGGTGCGCGAAGGTGGTTTGGTGATGAATCACGGCATTACCGCCAAACACACTGATGGCCGACCGGTGGGCCGTGGCGCTGGTGAGTTTATCGGGCGTTATGTGTTCCCCAACGGCGAGCTGCCGCATCTGTCGATGATGACCGCCGAAATCAGCGAAGTAGGTCTGGAAGTGGTCGACGTGGAAAGCTTGCGCCTGCATTACGCCCGCACCCTGGACCATTGGAGCGAGCGCCTGGAAGACAATCTGGAAGCGGCGACGAAGATGGTACCGCAGCAAGCGCTACGGATCTGGCGGCTGTACCTGGCGGGCTGTGCGTATGCCTTTGCCCGGGGTTGGATCAATCTGCATCAGATTCTGGCGGTCAAGCCTCATGCCGATGGCAGCCATGAGTTGCCTTGGACGCGAGATGATCTGTACCGCTAGTGCGCCTACAAAATCGGTGAAATAAGCCGCGCGACCCGCATGCCCAGTTGTTGCAGGCGGCGGGTCTGGCGGCTTTCTTCCTGGCTGGTTTCGTGGGCCAGGGCGAAGTCGTCCATCAGCATTTTTTCCACTTGGCTGGCAAAGGCCTCATCCACCGTCAGCAACATCACTTCGAAATTGAGCCGGAACGAGCGGTTGTCCAGGTTCGCACTGCCGATGGCGCTGATTTCGCTGTCCACCAACACCACCTTCTGATGCAGAAAACCGGGCGTGTAGCGAAACACCCGTACGCCTGCGCGCACGGCTTCGATGGCATACAGGCTTGATGCTGCATAGACGATGCGGTGATCGGGGCGCGATGGCAGCAGCACGCGCACATCAACCCCGCGTAACACCGCCAGCCGCAGCGCCGCGAACACCGCCTCATCTGGGATGAAATACGGACTGGTGATCCACACCCGCTCGGTGGCGGCATGAATGGCTTCTACGAAGAACAGCGAGCAGGTTTCATAGGGGTCAGCCGGGCCGCTGGCCAGTAACTGGCAGAGTACGCCGTCATCGGGGTATGTGTCCGGCAGGATCAGCGGCGGCAGTTCCCGCGCGGCCCAGAACCAGTCTTCGGCAAAGGACTCCTGCAGGCATGCCACCACCGGGCCGCTGACCTGCACATGGGTATCGCGCCAGGGCGCGAGCGGAGGCTTCTTGCCCATGTACTCATCGCCGACGTTATGCCCTCCGACAAAGCCCACCAAGCCGTCCACCACCACTATCTTGCGGTGGTTGCGAAAGTTGACCTGAAAACGGTTGAGCCAGCCGCTGCGGGTGGCGAAGGCTTTGACGTTGACCCCGGCATCGCGCAATGGCTGTACATAACCGTGGGGCAGGGAATGGCTGCCGATGCGGTCATAGAGCACGTAGATGGCCACGCCTTCTGCGGCTTTCTGTTTGAGCAATGCCTGCAACTGACGGCCGAGCTCGTCGTCATGAATGATGAAAAACTGGATCAGTACCGCGGTTTTCGCCTCACGGATCGCTTCGAAAATCGCGCCGAAGGTGGCGTCGCCGTTGATCAGTAAACGCACCTGATTGTTCGCCAGGCACGGCATGCGCCCCAGCTTGGGCATGGCGCGCAGCGAGGCATAGGCTTGGGAGCTGCGGGCGGCCAGCGCTTCTTCCACCCACGGGCGCCAGTTCAGCTCGGTGATGGCTTTGTGCATTTCCTGGTTGGCCTGGCGGCGCGCCTGTATGTAGGCGTCGAAGGTGCTGCGGCCAAAGATCAGGTAGGGGATCAGCGTCAGGTAAGGAATGAACATCAGGGACAGGGCCCAGGCAATCGAGCCTTGGGCGGTCCTGACGGTCAGCACCGCGTGAATGGCGGCGATGGTGCCCAGGGTATGGAGCAATGCAATCAGGTAGCCGAGCAGGTGTGGGCCAAAAAAATCCATGGACGATGGTACTCCCGATGATTCCATGCCTAACAGACCATGTTCCGGTGCGAATGTCGCTATTTTATTCGCTGTGCAACACTGGCGCTTTTGCGGCGTCTAACGCCGACAATTGCCCAGGAGTTACCCGATGAATGCTCGTCTGCTTGGTTTGGCCATGGTTGTTGGTTTGTCGTTGCCAGTGGCGGCGCAGGCGCAGATGTTGGCGCCGGGGTTGTGGGAATTGACCACCAGCAACATGAAAGTCGATAACCAGAATCTGCCGGACTTGTCACTGATCCTTGGTCAGTTGAAACAACAGATGACCCCGGAACAACGCGCCATGCTGGAAAAACAGGGCATCGCCATGGCCGGCAAGGGCGTTCAGGTGTGCCTGACGCCGGCACAAGTGGCGTCCGACTCGATCCCCCTGACTGACCCGCAATCGGGCTGCAAGCAGGAAGTGACTGATAAAACCGGCAACCAGTGGAAATTCCGCTTCAGCTGCCCGAAAGCCCAGGGCACTGGAGTGGCAACGTTCCAGAGTCAGAAGGAATTCACCACCACAGTCAACGGCACCTTCAATGCCACCGGTATTCAGCAGAACGGCAGCCTGGATACCCATGCACAGTGGTTGGGCAGCAATTGCGGGACGGTTAAGCCTCGCGCCTAACGCAGAAAGTGCAAAGGCAAGCCCTGGCAGCTGTCATGTACCCGCTCGTCGTGCCAGGCCAGGTGCCCGGAGACCAGCGTGGTGCTCACGCTGTGGCGAAAGCTGCGTTCGGCGAAGGGCGTCCAGCCGCAGCGGGCAAGAATCGGTTGGCTGCTGACGGGTTTGCCGTGGGGTTCGGGTTTGATCAGCACCAGGTCGGCCCAATAGCCTTCGCGCAGATAGCCACGATCAGGGATGGCGAACAGGTCGGCGACCCGATGACTGGTTTTCTCCACCAGGGTGGCCAGCGGCAAGAGGCCGTCGGCCACTAACTCCAATAACGCAGGCATAGCGTGTTGCACCAGCGGCAAGCCCGATGGCGCCTCGCGGTACGGCTGCTGTTTTTGTGCCCAGGTATGAGGCGCATGGTCGCTGCCGATCACATCCAGGCGGTTGCTCAGCAGCGCCAGACGCAGGGCGTTGCGGTCGGCGCGGGACTTGATCGCCGGGTTGCATTTGATCTGATGACCTAGGCGCGCGTAGTCGTGGTCATCGAACAATAAGTGGTGCAGGCAGACTTCGGCGGTGATACGTTTTTCCGCCAGGGGTTTGTCTTCAAACAGTACCAATTCCCGGGCGCTGGTCAGGTGCAGCACATGCAGGCGCGTGCCGTGGCGGTGGGCCAGATCCACGGCCAGGGATGACGAGCGATAGCAGGCCTCGGCGTCGCGGATCAACGGGTGGGCCACGGCGGGGATGTGGTCGCCGAAGCGCCCGCGCAGGCGTCGTTCGTTGGCCTGGATGCTGGGGGTGTGTTCGCAGTGAGCGAGGAGGATGGTTGGTACTTCGGCGAACAGCTGCTCCAGAATCCGTGGATCATCCACCAGCATATTGCCGGTGGAGGCGCCCATAAACACTTTGACGCCTGCCACCTCTCGCGGATCAAGCGCGGCGACGGTGTCGAGATTGTCATTGCTCACGCCAAAGTGAAAACCGTAGTTGGCCACTGAATGCAGGGCGGCGCGGCGCTTTTTATCGGCCAATGCTTCCAGGGTCAGGGTTGCCGGTTGGGTGTTGGGCATGTCCATGAAACTGGTAATGCCGCCGGCCACGGCGGCGCGGGACTCACTGTAGAAGCTGCCTTTGTCCGGCGCACCAGGTTCGCGGAAATGCACCTGGTCGTCGATCATGCCGGGCAGTAACCACTGGCCCTGGGCGTCGATTTCTACGGTAGCGTTTTGCCCTTCGATGCTTGCGGCGATCTTCTCGATGCGGCCGTTGGCGACCAACAGGTCGGCGTCGAATTCCTGGCCTTCATTTACCAGGCGGGCGTTGCGGATCAGTAGGCGGCTCATGCTTAAAACTCGTTTTGCAGGGCTTTGTAACCGCGCACCAGATCAACGTTGGTACGGGCCACGTCTTCGGAAAACTCCGAGGCGCTGATGCTTACCGGCGGGAATTGCGACAGGTCGGTGTTGGGTCCGATGCGGGTGGTGGAGGGTACGTAGAAGGCGGCAGGCAAGTCGCGGCCGTCGACCACCGAGTTGTGCCGCACCACGCAGCCGTCACCGACCGCACAGTTGAATAGCACGCTGTTGAAGCCGATAAATACTCGATCGCCGACGGTGCAGGGGCCGTGGACGATGGAGCGGTGGGCGATGGAACTGAATTCGCCGATGGTCACCGCCGCCCCGGATTTGGAGTGGATCACCACGCCGTCCTGGATGTTGGAATTGGCGCCGATGGTGATCGGGTCCATATCGCCGTTGGTGTCCACCTCGTCGGCACGGATCACTGCGTAGGGGCCGACAAACACGTTTTCACCGATGATCACTTTGCCGCAGATGATTGCGGTTTTGTCGACGTAGGCCGACTCGGCAATCACCGGGAGATCGCCGGAAGGGTTCTTGCGGATCATGCTTGTTCCTCGATGGGCGCGGTGATGATGTGCACTTGGCCGTCAGCGATGGTGTTGTAGAAGCAGGAGGGCCGGCCGGTGTGGCAAGCGGGGCCCTGCTGATCGACGATCAGCAGCACAGCGTCGCCGTCGCAATCCAGGCGCGCTTCGATCAGTTGCTGGCGATGACCAGAGGTCTCGCCTTTGCGCCACAGTCGCTGGCGCGAGCGTGACCAATAGCAGACCTGCCCGGTGGCCAGGGTTTCGTCGAGGGCCTGGCGGTTCATCCAGGCCAGCATCAGCACCGTGCCGCTGCCGTGTTGCTGGGCGATGGCGGCAATCAGACCATCGTTGTTCCATGGCAGGGCACCGAGCACCTGATCGAGGGGAAAGCGGCTGCCGAGGGCCGCGTTTTCCAGATCGAGCATGGTCAGGGTCATGGCTTGCTCAAGGCGTCGTACAAGGTGTTGAGGTTGTATTCGAACAGCCCGGTAAAGGTACTGGCCGGACCTTCGGTTGTCAGGGCGTCCGAGTACAACGTGCCGCCGATATGGGCGCCGCTTTCGTCGGCAATCTGCTTGAGCAGGCGCGCGTCCTTGATGTTCTCCATGAATACTGCCTTGACCTTGGTCTGACGGATTTGGGTGATCAGCGCGGCGACTTCGGCAGCAGAGGGGTCGCGTTCGGTGGACAGACCTTGAGGTGCCATGAAGTCGATACCGTAGGCCTGACCGAGATAGCCGAAGGCGTCATGGGAGGTGACGATGCGGCGATTGCCCGGTGGTAGCGAACCTAACTTGGCCTTGGCTTCGGCCAGCAGGCGGTAGATTTCATTCAGGTAGACCTGGCTGTTGTGCTGGTAGTCCGCTTTGTTGGCTGGGTCCGCCGCGATCAGGGCTTTGGTGATGTTGTTCACGTAGAGTTCGGTGTTGGCCAGGTTGTGCCAGGCGTGTGGGTCGGGGATGGTGTCGCCATCTTCGTCCATGGTGCGAGGAATTACGCCTTTGCTGGCGGTAACCACTGTGGCCTTGGTCTCGGTGCTGGTGACCAGTCGATCCAGCCACGGTTCGAAACCCAGGCCGTTCTTGATAATCACCTTGGCCGTGAGCAGCGCCTTGGCATCGTCCGGGGTTGGTTCGTACGTGTGGGCATCGGCGTCAGGGCCGACCATGTTGCTGATCTGGATATGGTCACCGCCAACCTGGTGAGTCATGTCGGCAAGAATGCTGAAACTGGTGACCACCTGAAGCTTGTCCGCCGCCTGGACGGTCGCGAACGACAGCGCCAGCGAGACACTGAACAGCACGAGTAGAGCGCGCACCGGGAAACACCTCATTGGGATGTAAGCAAAGGCGGGCGGCGCAGCAAGCCGTGCACCGGACCGAAGACCACGGACAGCAGGTACAAGCCGCCAGCCACCAGCACAATCGCCGGGCCGCTGGGCAGCGAGCAGTAGAACGACAGCAACAAGCCAAGCCACACCGACAGGCATCCCAGCACCGCCGATACCACGATCAACACCGGCAGGCGCCGGCTCCAGAAGCGTGAAGCCGCTGCTGGCAACATCATCAAACCGACCACCATCAAGGCGCCGATGGCCTGGAAGCCGATCACCAGGTTCAGCACCACCAGGGTCAGGAACACGCCGTGGGCCAGCGGTCCGAGGCGGCTGACTGTTTGCAGGAACAGCGGGTCGAGGGTGTCCAGCAGCAGCGGTTTGTAGATCAACGCCATGGCGATCAGGCTGAAGCCGGACACCCAGATCATGCCGGTGAGGGTCGGCCCGTCCACCGCCAGGGCCGAGCCGAACAGCAGGTGCAGCAGGTCCAGGCGCTTGCCGGCCATGCCGAGGATTAGTACGCCGCTAGCCAGGGAAATCGGGTAAATGGCGGCGAGGCTGGCGTCTTCGCGAAGGCCGGTGCGGCGGGTGATCCACGCGGCCAATCCAGCCATGCTCAGGCCGGCCCCGAGGCCGCCGATGGTCAGGGCGGGCAGACTCAGGCCGGCGAACCAGAAGCCCAACGCCGCACCGGGGAGGATGCCGTGGGCCACGGCGTCGCCGATCAGACTCATGCGGCGCAGGATCAGGAACACGCCGAGTGGGGCGGTGCTGCAGGCCAGGACCAGGCCACCGAGCAATGCGCGCTGCATAAATACGAAGTCGTTGAACGGCATCCATAGGTGGGCGGCGATGTGCATCAGGCCACCTGCATCTGGGGTTGCTGACGGATCAATTCGTGACTGGGTGCCAGGACGCAACCGCTGTTCTTGATCTGCAATGCCTGGGGGATGTGTTGGCGCACAGCGGCCAGGTCATGACACACCACCAGCAGCGTTCGACCTTCGGCGTGCCAGGCATGGACATGTTTCCACAGCAACGCTTGGCCGTCTTCGTCAAGGGCAGCATGGGGTTCGTCGAGCAACAGCACAGGCGCTTCGGCCAGGCTCATGCGAGCGAGGAGGGCGCGTTGCAGTTCGCCGCCGGACAGGGCCATCAACGGGCGATGCTCCAGGCCGCTGAGGCACCAGTCGTCCAGTACGGCCTGAAGGCGTTGGCTGCGTTGTTGAGGTGTTTGTTTACTGCCCCAGAAGCCGGCGGCCACTAATTCTTGCAGGCTGATCGGAAACTGGCGGTCCAAGTGTTGCTGCTGTGGCAGGAATGACAGACTGCCGCGCCGTGGAGTTTCCAGTACGACTTTTCCGGCCAGAGGTTTCTGCAAGCTGGCGATGACTTTCAGCAGGCTGCTTTTGCCGGAGCCGTTGGCGCCGATCACACCGGTGAGGCTGCCTTTGGCCAGTTCGAAATCCACTGCAGGTGTTAGTGGTTGGCCAGGCGCCCCCCAGCGCAACGCTTTGCAACTGATCATGCGGATGCCCTCGTCCAACGGCTTTCTGCTACAGCGTCGTGAGCGTGCAGGCTTTCTGCGTGGACCACTTTCAAGTGGAAGGCGTGTACCGCGTCTGAACGTTTCAGCGCCATATTCAAGCGGCGGGCTGCGTCCTCACAGAACATCAGGTTCTGGCCGTTGGCCAAGGCGAAGGCTTGTTCGTCGGCCCGCTTCACGGCAGTTTGCACGGCGGTGCCGAGAGCGGCTTCGGCGGCATTAATCAGCTCAATCAGCGGCAGGTTGTGAGTGTTGCTTTGCAACTGGACCTGCAATTGCGCGCTGCTGCGCTGGCTGTGAGGTGTGGCGACGATGCCTTTCGTGCTGCCCAGCCAAGCCAGCACGTCCTCGTGTTGCAAAGGGGTGTTAGCGAAATCATCGACAAATTGCTGCTGAATCAACTGCCTGGCGAGCGCGGCCGAGCAAGGACAGGTTGACGAGTAGGTAACGTCAATTTTTAGTTCCACGTGGAACATCTGCTTTTCAAAACGCGCCTCGATGCTTACCGGATAATTTTTCCAGCCAGCCAAAGGACTGACCAGTGCATGGCGTTTGAGCAGTAAATTTGTGTGAATACGCAGGTTGGCGTTATGGGACAGACCTTCATGGCTATCGAGGAAGCGCTGCAACACTTGACGCAACAGCGCCGGTGTCAGGCTTTCTTGTTCAAGCATTTCCAGCGCCAGATACAGGCGCGACATATGAATGCCGCGCGCCTCACTGTCGTCGAGGCTCACACCTGCATCGGCCTTGGCATTCAGGCGCTGGCCGTCGATCAGGACAGGAAGGGCAATGCCGCACATGCCCACCCAGTCCAGTGGCAAGGCTTGGCGTGAAGCCTGCGCGGCGATATCCGGCAGAGTCAGCGCATTCATGAGCAGGTCCATCGTTGGGATTAAAAAGACATGTTATATTATAACTATTGTGGCGGCGATGGTTTTTCTGCTCCGGTCTTTTAATCAGTTATGTCGAGCACGGACGCTCCTTTATTTGCGGTGTAAGTCATGCACAGACGTCAACTCCTTAACCTGCTGCTGGCCAGTGCGGCATTCGTTTTGCCCTTCAGGGTTTCTGCCACGCAAATCCGCAATGCCCGGCTCTGGCGCTCGGACGAAAAACTGCGGGTGGTGTTCGATCTCAGCGGTCCGGTGCAATACAAGACCTTTTCCCTGACAGCCCCCGAACGGCTGATCATTGACCTTAGCGGCGCTGGCCTGAGCGGAGATTTCAGCCAACTGGCCCTGACCAACAGCGGCATTACCTCGATTCGCTCGGGACATTTCGGCAAGGGCGACACACGGATCGTCCTCGATCTTGCCGCGCCGATGCAGCTCAACAGCTTTCTCTTGGCGCCTCAGGATGGCCAAAGTCATCGCCTGGTGCTGGACTTGACCAATGCCACGAAAGCGCCTTTGCACATAGCTGCTGCCACAGCGCCGCTGATTGCTTCGGTGGGCAAGGCTCACCTGAAGCGCGACATCATCGTGGTGGTCGACCCCGGTCACGGCGGCAAAGATCCCGGCGCCATCGGTTCCAAGGGCGAGCGAGAAAAAGACGTGGTGCTGTCCATCGCCCAGTTGCTGGCCAAACGCTTGAAGCGTGAGAAGGGCTTCGACGTGAAACTGGTGCGCAACGACGACTTCTTCGTGCCACTGCGCAAACGGGTGGAGATCGCCCGCAAGCACAACGCCGACATGTTCATCTCGGTGCACGCCGATGCGGCGCCACGGCTCTCGGCGTCTGGCGCTTCGGTCTATGCATTGTCAGAGGGCGGTGCGACGTCGGCAACGGCGCGCTTCTTGGCTCAACGGGAAAACGGCGTTGATCTGCTGGGTGCCACTAGCCTGCTGAGTCTCAAGGACAAGGACCCGATGTTGGCAGGGGTGATCCTCGACATGTCGATGAACGCCACCATCGCCGCCAGCTTGCAACTGGGCAGCACCGTGTTGGGCAGTCTGGCGGGCATCACAACGTTGCATAAAAAACGTGTTGAACAAGCCGGATTCGCCGTGCTCAAGTCGCCGGACGTGCCGTCGATCCTGGTGGAAACCGGTTTTATTTCCAACCCCCGCGACAGTCAGCGACTGGTCACCCCCCGTCATCAACAGGCGGTGGCGGATGGGTTGTTTGAAGGTCTGCAGCGCTACTTCCAGAAGAACCCGCCAGTGAACAGCTACATGGCCTGGGCCCAGGAGCAGAAAAAAGGCCAGGTTTAACAGCCGGTAATACGGCTGCAGGTGAACTTGGCGCTGGACCCTCCGGAACTGGAGAACCGGTTGAGGCTGGTCCAGCCCACTCACCGGGTATAGAACACGTATTTCATAGAGTTCTCGGGGTACCGATGGTCCCAGCATTGCGCCCTTCGTCGTGGTGGGCAAGGAGGAATTGGCTTATTTGCATCGTTATACTATAACATTAAAAAACAGCCTGACCCGTGAACCTCTCCCAATGACCGAACAAGACCTCCTCGCTCAATCGCCCGCTTATTACATGAATGAAGCCCAGCAAGGTTTTTTCCGCGAGCTGTTGCTGGCGCAGCGTAATGAGCTGCAAGCGCGCATCGATGCCGAGTTTATGGTGCTGCGCGAGCAAGAACCCAACAGCGACCCAGCAGATGCCGGCAGCGCCGAAGAACAGCGCCAATGGCAACTGCGCCTGCTGGAGCGGGAAAAAAAGCTGTTGGACAAGATCGACGAAGCCCTGGAACACCTTGCCCGCGGTGAATACGGCTGGTGTCGCGAAACGGGTGAGCCGATCGGCCTCAAGCGCCTGTTACTGCGCCCCACGGCCACCCTGTGTATCGAAGCCAAAGAACGTGAAGAGCTGCGCGAACGCCATCAACGGGCGATTTGACCGGCCAACCTGATGAGGAATACCTGATGCCCAACCGTCTCCCCGTTACTGTGCTCTCCGGCTTTCTCGGCGCCGGTAAAAGCACGCTGCTCAACTATGTCCTGCGTAACCGCGAAAACCTGCGGGTGGCGGTGATCGTCAACGACATGAGTGAAATCAACATTGATGGCGGCGAGGTCCAGCGCGACGTCATCCTCAATCGCGCCGAAGAAAAACTGGTAGAGATGAGCAACGGCTGCATCTGTTGCACCTTGCGTGAAGACTTGCTCATTGAAGTCGGAAAACTCGCGAAGGAAGGTCGTTTCGATTACTTGCTGATCGAATCCACCGGCATTTCCGAACCGCTGCCGGTAGCCGAAACCTTTACCTTCCGTGACGAAGACGGCCAGAGCCTGGCGGACATCGCACGCCTTGACACGATGGTCACGGTCGTCGACGGCATGAACTTCCTGCTCGACTACCAGGCTGCTGAAAGCCTGGCGTCCCGGGGTGAAACCCTCGGTGAAGAGGACGAGCGCTCCATCACTGACCTGCTGATCGAACAGATCGAATTTGCCGACGTCATCCTGATCAGCAAGATTGATCTGATCAGCAGCAGCGAGCGCCAGGAATTGATGGCGATCCTGGCGTGCCTCAATTCCCAGGCGCACATCATCCCGATGGTCATGGGCGAAGTGCCGCTAGCGGAGATTCTCAATACCCGTCGGTTCGACTTTGAACGCGCGGCCCAGGCGCCAGGCTGGTTGCAGGAGCTGCGCGGCGAACATGTACCTGAAACCGAGGAATACGGTATCGCGTCCACTGCTTATCGAGCCCGTCGCCCGTTCCATCCCCAACGCTTTTTCGACTTTATCGACCGCCCGTGGGTTAACGGCAAATTGCTGCGCTCCAAGGGTTTTTTCTGGTTGGCCAGCAAGCACCAGGACGCGGGAAGCTGGTCCCAGGCCGGAGGCTTGATGCGCCATGGTTTTGCCGGACGCTGGTGGCGCTTTGTGCCGAAGAGCGAGTGGCCACAGGACGAAGAAAATGTCGCGGCAATCATGGGTAACTGGCAACTGAGCACCGGAGACTGCCGTCAGGAACTGGTGTTTATCGGGCAGAACATCGACTTTGCGAGGATGACTACTGAACTGGACGCTTGCCTGCTGACCGATGAAGAAATGGTCCTGGGCGTCGAAGGCTGGCGCTTGCTGGCTGATCCCTTTGGCCCTTGGTATGAGGAGGCTGCCGCCTGATGCTTGCACCGATAATGAAATTGCGCCCGGTGATCCGCCAGAGCCTGGGGAAACCCCCGGCCGTGCTGACCGACATCCTGGAAGACGGCGTGAACCTGGCGCTGTGGCAGCGTCAGTTGCCGCTGCATATCGCCGAGTTCGGCACCTTACTGCTATCGCGAAATGAGCCGTTGGCCGAATCGTTGGTCGTTGAACTGGCCAGCGAAGATGATGAGCCAAACTTGCGCAGTTTTGCGTCGAATTTCAGCGATATTGAAGGCTATGAAGGGTTTATCGCCGATGTGTCGTGGCTGATCAGCGGCTTTGCCTGTTTGCTCGGTGCCAAGCGCATTGGTGTGCGGTTAAGGCTGTTGGACAAAGCCATGTGCCCGCGTTTTCACGTCGATCATGTGCCGGTGCGGCTGATCACCACTTACGCGGGGATTGGCAGTCAATGGTTGCGGGAAGGGGTCATGGAGCGGCGGCACCTGAGTCAGGCAGACGCAGAACCCGAGCACAACATCGAGCAAGTCCATTGCGGGGAAGTGGCCTTGCTCAAAGGCGAAAAGTGGCACGGCAATGAAGGATTCGGCCTGATCCATCGCTCGCCGCAGCTGACGGGTGATCAACGACGGCTGATTCTGACGCTGGATTGGTTGGCGTAACCGGGTAGGATCAAACCTCTCTACACGGTCAGAATGATGTCCAACATGCTGCAGAACATCCCTACCCACGTGATTGCCGGCCCTTTGGGCGCCGGCAAGACCAGCCTGATCAAACACCTGCTCAGCCAACGCCCGGCCAACGAGCGCTGGGCGGTGTTGATCAATGAGTTTGGGCAGATCGGCCTGGACGCGGCACTGCTGACCCGCGATGACGACGGTATTGCCTTGGGCGAAGTGGCGGGCGGTTGCCTGTGTTGCGTCAATGGTGTGCCGTTTCAGGTAGGACTGGGCCGTTTGTTGCGTAAGGCAAAGCCGGATCGGTTGTTCATCGAACCGTCTGGGCTGGGTCATCCGGCGCAACTGCTCAAGCAACTACGCGAAGCGCCATGGCAGGACGTGCTAGCGGTCCAACCCTGTGTGCTGGTGCTGGACGCCCAGGCCCTGGCAGCGGGAAAACCGCTGCCGACCGCACAACGCGAGGCCCTGGCCAGCGCCGGTTTGCTGGTGTTGAACAAGGATGAGGGGCTGAGCGCCACGCAGCGCGCGATGATTGAAAATCAGTTACCCGCCTGTCCCGTTTACTGGACGCGCCAGGCGCACCTGCCTTTGGCGCAACTTCCGGGTCTTTCAGCACAGGCCGGCGCCGTTGTGGATAACTTCGAGGTGCCCAAGGGAGTGGCGCAGATGTCGGCGATCTGGAGCGATCCGGCCTTGCCGATCTGCCTGAGTCAGGCCCAGGAAGGTGGCTGGAGCATTGGCTGGCGCTGGCATCCGAGCCAGCAATTGGACCCGCAGCGTGTTCGGCAATGGCTGGAAACGCTGGACTGGCTGCGCGCCAAACTGGTTATCCACAGCCCTGATGGTTGGGTTTCAGCCAATGCTGTGGATAACACCACGATAACCTGGCAGTCCAGTGAGTGGCGTCGGGATTCTCGGGTTGAGTTGATTTTCAGCGAGGCACAGGACGTCGCCAGCTTGCAGCGCGGATTGGCCGATTGCCGTTACTGACGGCCCTTGCCGTGCTCCTGGCGCCACTGGCTCATCTCAATAACCTCGGCGCTGGGCAGTGGCGTCTTGATCTCGAAGGGGTAGGGCGCCAGTTCAATCTGCGCACTGTGGGCGCCAAACTGGGTGATGGTCCCAGGGTGTCGCGCCTCACCGGTCACGGTGAACTCAAAGTTGTAGACCCGCGCCAACCTCCGACGACCGTTGGCATCTTTCACAAAACCTATGCGTTTCAACGCCACGGCGCCATCGAGCAGTTCGATATCGAGCTTGGCGCAATGCTGCTTGACCCGTTCCAGCGCCCGCTCGCGCAGGCCGTGGTTGTGCCACACCCAGGCGGCAGCGGTCGCCAGCAGCATCAGCACGAAGATATTTCCCAGGGTCAGCATTCGATGAACTCCAACAAAGTATGACCAGCTTAACTGCGTCTCCGGTCTGTCGTACAGGCTGCGTTTAGTCGCATACTGCGCGGCCTGAATTTCAACGGTTTTATGGAAATCCCCTGCATGAAACGTACGCCTCATCTGCTTGCGATCCAGTCCCATGTGGTCTTTGGCCATGCCGGCAACAGCGCTGCTGTGTTCCCCATGCAGCGGGTCGGGGTGAATGTGTGGCCGCTCAACACGGTGCAATTCTCCAACCACACGCAGTATGGCCAGTGGGCGGGCGAAGTGTTGGCGCCGCAGCAGATTCCTGCATTGGTCGAAGGGATCGCGGCCATTGGCGAACTGGGTAACTGCGATGCGGTGCTCTCGGGTTACCTGGGCAGCGCGGCCCAGGGCCGGGCGATCCTCACCGGCGTGGCACGGATCAAGGCGATCAACCCCAAGGCTTTGTACCTGTGCGACCCGGTGATGGGTCACCCGGAAAAAGGTTGCATCGTGCCGCAGGAAGTCAGCGATTTCCTGCTGGACGAGGCCGCCGCCATGGCTGACTTCCTGTGCCCCAACCAGTTGGAACTGGACAGCTTTGCTGGCCGCAAGCCGCAGTCGCTGTTCGATTGCCTGGGCATGGCGCGGGCGCTGTTGGCTCGTGGGCCGAAAGCGGTGCTGGTCAAGCACCTGGACTACCCCGGCAAACTGCCGGACGGCTTCGAGATGCTGCTGGTGACTGCCGAAGGCAGTTGGCACCTGCGCCGGCCACTGTTGGCGTTTCCTCGGCAACCGGTGGGCGTGGGCGACCTGACGTCAGGCCTGTTCCTGGCGCGGGTGTTATTGGGAGATAGTCTGTTGGCAGCCTTCGAGTTTACCGCTGCTGCGGTGCATGAGGTGCTGTTGGAGACTCAGGCCTGCGCCAGTTACGAGCTGGAACTGGTGCGGGCCCAGGATCGAATTGCACATCCACGAGTGCGCTTTGAGGCTACGCCGATAGGGCTGTAGATACTCTTGGTTAGCGGTCAAGTGGTCGCAAGTGTTTTCGCGAGCAAGCCAGCTCTTACATCCTACGGCCCGTCGGCCTTGACTTCCTGATACCGCTTCTCCAGCTCTTGGCGAATCTGCCGACGCTGCTTGGCCTGCATAAAGCGGCGCTTGTCTTCACTGTTCTGCGGCTGAAACGGCGGTACGGCCGCCGGCTTGTACTGGTCGTCGACCGCGACCATGGTGAAGAAGCAGCTGTTGGTGTGACGCACCGAGCGCTCGCGGATGTTCTCGGTCACCACCTTGATCCCGACTTCCATCGATGTATTGCCGGTGTAGTTGACCGAGGCCAGGAAGGTCACCAACTCGCCGACATGGATCGGCTCGCGAAAAATCACCTGGTCCACCGACAAGGTTACAACGTAGCGTCCGGCGTAACGGCTGGCGCAAGCGTAAGCCACTTCGTCGAGGTACTTGAGCAGGGTGCCGCCGTGGACATTGCCTGAGAAGTTGGCCATGTCAGGGGTCATCAATACCGTCATCGACAGCTGGGCGTTTCCGGGTTCCATAGCACACTCACGGTTGTAGGCATTGGTTGGGGAGGCACCTCTGCGGGTGCTTGAATCTTTGCAGAGCCATCTCTAACGGGACGCCGGGACGCGGCTTGTCGTCACGCCTGGCTCTATCTGTTTCCATATATTGCACCGGCTTTTCGCCGGAAGTCGCGGTGTTACCCTTGAAAAGCCCACTTCACGGGCATTTCTTACGTTCAAGGCCGACTTTTCCTTCCGCTCATTGCGACCCGTTTGAGTAGCAGCGTGGGAGCCGGGAAAGCGCCAGTACCCTCAAGGAGCCCCTCGCCATGCACGCCATCAGCTTTATCCAGGACTTGGCCGTGATCATGCTGGTGGCGGGCGTGGTGACGGTCCTATTTCATCGCCTCAAGCAGCCGGTAGTCCTGGGTTATATCGTTGCCGGTTTTATCATCGGCCCGCACACCCCGCCATTCGGCCTGATCCACGACGAAGACACCATCAAGACCCTGGCCGAGCTGGGGGTGATCTTCCTGATGTTCTGCCTGGGCCTGGAGTTCAGCCTGCGCAAGTTGTTCAAAGTGGGTGCTACGGCGTTTATCGCGGCCTTTCTGGAGATCATCCTGATGATCTGGATCGGCTACGAAATTGGCCGCTGGTTCGATTGGAATACCATGGATTCGCTGTTCCTCGGCGCAATCCTGGCCATTTCCTCGACCACCATCATCGTCAAGGCCCTCAACGACCTGAAGATGAAAAATCAACGGTTTGCCCAGTTGATTTTTGGTGTGCTGATCGTCGAAGACATTCTCGGTATCGGTATCATCGCCTTGCTGTCGAGCATCGCCGTCAGCGGTACGGTCAGCTCCGGCGAAGTGTTTTCTACGGTCGGCAAACTCTCGCTGTTTATGATCGTCGCCTTGGTCATCGGCATTTTGCTGGTGCCACGGTTGTTGGCGTATGTGGCAAAGTTTGAAAGCAACGAGATGCTGCTGATTACCGTACTGGGCCTGTGTTTTGGTTTCTGCCTGTTAGTGGTCAAGCTGGAATACAGCATGGTGCTGGGGGCGTTCCTGATCGGTGCGATCATGGCCGAGTCCCGGCAGTTGGTGAAGATTGAGCGCCTGATCGAGCCGGTTCGCGACATGTTCAGCGCCATCTTCTTTGTCGCCATCGGCTTGATGATCGACCCGCTGATCCTGGTGCAATACGCCTGGCCGATTGCGGTGATTACCGTTGCGGTAGTGCTGGGCAAGATGCTGTCCTGCGGCCTTGGGGCCTTTATCGCCGGTAACGATGGCCGAACGTCGTTGCGTGTGGGGATGGGGCTGTCACAGATTGGCGAATTCTCGTTCATCATCGCCGCCTTGGGGATGACCTTACAGGTCACCAGCGACTTCCTCTATCCGGTGGCGGTCGCCGTTTCGGTGCTCACCACACTGATGACGCCCTACCTGATTCGTGCCGCCGACCCGCTGTCATTGAAGATTGCCGCCGTGATGCCCCTGCGTATGAGCCGAGTGTTCGGCATGTATGGCGAATGGCTACGCAGCATTCAGCCCCAAGGCGAGGGCGCGATGCTGGCGTCGATGATCCGCAAAATCATTCTGCAGGTGGGGGTCAATTTAGCCTTGGTGATCGCGATTTTCTTTGCTGGAAGCTATTTCGCGGTGCGCATTGGCGATCTGTTGCAAGGCTGGATCAGCGATCCAAGCTGGCAAAAAGCGTTGATCTGGGGCGGGGCATTGCTGTTGTCGCTGCCGTTCCTGATTGCGGCATACCGCAAGCTCAAGGCGTTGTCGATGCTGCTGGCGGAGATGAGCGTCAAGCCGGAAATGGCCGGGCGGCACACCCAGCGAGTGCGCCGGGTGATCGCTGAAGTGATCCCGGTACTCTCGCTGCTGGTGATCTTCCTGCTATTGGCAGCCTTGTCGGCCAGTATCTTGCCGACCAACAAGTTGCTGGTGCTGATCGCCGTGGTGACGGCTGCGGTGGCCGCCGTGCTCTGGCGCTGGTTCATCCGCGTGCATACGCGGATGCAGGTTGCCTTGTTGGAAACCCTGGATAACCACAAGGACACGTTGTAGGAGCAGGGCTCAGCTTTCCAGCCAGACGTCCCGCGCCCAGTGCCAGACCGATTCCCAGGTTTCTTCGGTGACGATCTCTTCTTCGCCGGACCACAGTACGACGGTGCCGTCTTCTTCGACGCAGTAATAGTCGTCGCCGTCTTGGCAGATTGGGATCAGTTCGCGAGAAACGCCCATATCCCAAGCGGTCGCACAAACGTCCGGCAGATAGGTGTGGGACTGTGGGTCGGTAACGGTCACAGGCTCCAGGCTGCCATAAACCACGTCGCTGACAGTCAGCAAAAATTCTTTGAAGACAAAGGGGATATTGATGAACAACTGTTCTTCAATCTCCACCAGGTCGTCGTCGTCAGGCAGTTCCAGAGGAACCGGGACAGGTTCGTTAGCTTCACGCAATTGTTCGATGACTTCTTCCACGGCCGGGATCCTCGTGCTAGTTGGCGCGGTTTATAGGGGCGCTTTATACAGTAGCTCGCTATAAGTGCAACCGTGAAATGGAAAACCCCGGATAAGTCCGGGGTTTTTGTTACTGCCTGCTCAACGCGTGTGGGGATCAGCTGTTCTGACGGATACCGGCCACCAGCCAAGGCTGGTTTTCGCCTTGCGGACGTTCCATGTTCCAGCTTTCGCTGAACACTTCGCCCTGGTCGAAACGTGAGGTCTTCGACACACCACTGAATGTCAGGGTGGCGATGGTCTTGTCGGCGCGATCATCTACACCTTCAAGTTGTACGCGCAGGTCGTCGATGTAGGTCGACTGGAAGGCGTCGCCCAGGTCGGCACGTTCGCGCTTGAGGAACTCCAGCAGTTGTGGGGTCACGAACTCAGCGATCTTGTCCATTTCGTTGGCGTCCCAGTGTTGCTGCAGGGACTGGAAGTGGTTGCGGGCCGCCTCAACGAAACGCTCTTCGTTGAACCAGGCTGGCGCATTGATCACCGGACGAGCGGCGGCAGGTGCTGCCGAGCCGCCGAAGATCGAGCCCATGGCTGGTTTCTGCTCGAACGCTTCACGCTGCATTGGCGCGCCGGCTGGAGCCATGTGCTCCTGCTGCTTGCGACGACGAGCGGCGATAAAGCGGAAGATCACAAAGGCGATGATGGCCATGATCAGGATGTCGAAGATCTGCATGCCCTGGAAGCCGCCGCCCATGAACATGGAAGCGAGCAGGCCGCCGGCAGCGATACCGGCCAGAGGGCCCAACCAGCGCGAAGCACCGCCGGCCTTGGCAGCAGCGCCAGCGGCACCGGCCGCGCCTGCGGTTGCAGCGGCACCGCCGGCACCGGCCGATGGCGCCATTTGGCTGGTCTGGTGGCTCGGCGCGGCGCCGGAGCTTTTGCCGCCACCAAAGCGCTTGGCGTTGGCGTCGAGGCTCATCGTCAGGCCGATGCACAATGCCATGGCGATGCTAAGAAAACGTTTCATAAAGGGAGTTCCCATTTGTGGACTGCACGCGCGCCATGTTGCACAGGTGTAATGTCAGTGGCTAGCGGCATAATGTTTCGGGCTTTTGCGTAAGACCGATACAGAATGATCTGTAGGACGTATTACAGATATTGGCCCATCTCCCATAAAAACAAGGGGCGGGCCATACACCTTCATGTTTGGAGCCGTTTGTAGGGGCGAGGGGATGCCTACACGGCTTCCAGCTTGGCGTAACCCAGCATCAACCATTTACTGCCTTCGGCAAAGTTCACCTGCACCCGAGCCTGGGCCCCGGCGCCTTCGAAGTTGAGGATTACACCTTCGCCGAAGATCGCGTGCTTGACCTGCTGGCCGAGGCTGAATGGTGTCTCCGGGATTTCCGCACCAGCGAACATGCTGCTGGAATTCTGCTGTTGGCCGCCACCGAACGGCCGGCTGACGCTGTTGGACAGCCGCACTTCCTGAATCAGCCCCTTCGGCACTTCGCGTACGAAGCGTGACACTTTGTTGTAGGTCTCGCTGCCGTACAGGCGTCGGGTTTCTGCGTAGGTCATCACCAGGTTCTGCATGGCTCGGGTGATGCCGACGTAAGCCAGGCGGCGCTCCTCTTCCAGGCGTCCCGGTTCCTCCAGGCTCATCTTGTGAGGGAACAGCCCTTCTTCCATGCCCACCAGGAACACGTAGGGAAACTCCAGGCCCTTGGCGCTGTGCAGTGTCATCAGTTGAACACTGTCTTCATACTCATCGGCCTGGGTATCGCCAGCTTCCAGCGACGCATGCCCGAGGAAGGCCGCCAGCGGCGACAGCTCGGCATCTTCTTCGCTGTTTTCGAAGGCACGGGCGGCACTGACCAGCTCCTCAAGGTTTTCTACCCGAGCCTGGCCTTTCTCGCCTTTTTCCGCTTCGTGGTAGGCGATCAGGCCGGATTGCTCGATCACTGTCTGGGTCATCAGGTGCAGGGGCATTTCCATGCACTTGGCGGCCAGGCTCTCGATCAGCTCGACAAACACGGCCAACGCACCGGCGGCGCGGCCGGTCAGGCCTTTATTGGCGATCAGCAAGCGCATGGCTTCCCACATCGACACATCGCTGTGGCGGGCGTGATCACGAATGGCTTCGATGGTCTTTTCGCCGATGCCCCGGGCTGGGAGATTGATCACCCGCTCCAACGCCGCATCGTTGCCACGGCCTTCCAGCAAGCGCAGGTAGGCCATGGCGTTCTTGATTTCGGCTCGCTCGAAGAAACGCTGCCCGCCATAGATGCGGTACGGGATGCGTTCGCGCAGCAAGGCTTCTTCCAGCACCCGCGATTGGGCGTTGGAGCGATACAGAATGGCGATTTCGCTGCGGGCCAGCCCGGTTTTCAGGGCGCTTTCAATGGTTTCCACCACGTAGCGCGCTTCGTCGTGTTCGTTGAAGGCGGCATACAGGTTGATTGCTTCGCCTTCATCGCCGTCGGTCCACAACTCTTTGCCCAGGCGTCCGGTGTTGTTGGCGATCAAGGCGTTGGCGGCCTTGAGAATCCCAGCAGTGGAGCGATAGTTCTGCTCCAGGCGAATGGTTTCTGCGTCTGGAAAGTCATCGGAGTACTGGTAGATGTTCTCGATCTTCGCGCCGCGCCAGCCGTAGATCGACTGATCATCGTCGCCCACCACCATCAAGCTGTCGCCGCCCTTGGCCAGCAAGCGCAACCAGGCGTACTGCACGGCGTTGGTGTCCTGGAACTCGTCCACCAGCACATGGCGGAAGCGCTTCTGATAGTGCGCCAGCAAACCGGGGTGGTCGCGCCACAGGTCGAGGGCGCGCAGCAGCAGTTCGGAGAAGTCGATGACGCCGGCGCGCTGGCAGGCAACCTCGTAGGCTTCATAGATGCTGCGCATGGTCGCCAGGAACAGATCGCCGCTGGCCTGGATATGTTGCGGGCGCAGGCCTTCGTCTTTCTGGCCGTTGATAAACCACTGGGCCTGACGGACCGGCCAGCGCTGTTCGTCCAGGCCCAGCTCGCGGATTACCCGCTTGACCAGGCGTTGCTGGTCGTCGCTGTCGAGAATCTGGAAGGTCTGGCTCAGGCCGGCTTCCTGCCAGTGGGCCCGCAACAGGCGGTGCGCCAGGCCGTGGAAGGTACCGACCCACATGCCGGCCGGGCTGATGCCCATCAACTGCTCGATGCGATGGCGCATCTCGGCAGCGGCCTTGTTGGTGAAGGTCACCGACAGGATCGAATGAGACGAGGCGTTTTCGACCTGGATCAACCAGGCGATACGGTGCACCAGCACTCGGGTTTTACCGGAGCCAGCACCGGCCAGGACCAACTGACGGCCAACGGAGGCCGCTACAGCCTGGCGTTGGGCATCGTTGAGAGAGTTCAGCAAAAGGGAGAGATCATCGCGCATCGGCGCATTCTAGGGTGCCGGGGGAAGGTGGGCAAATCCCAATGCCCGGTGGTCGAAGGAAAAACCGCCAGCGATGGGCACGGGGCAAACAATCCAGTTGCGGTGATGACCGGTCGGTCAACCTCTGTAGCCCGCGCCCCGCCTCACTCAAGCCCTCTGGCCTCAAGGTTTGCGGCCATTTATTACACTGTTTTTATGACGTGGGGCAGTTTGGTCTGCCCGCTTGCTTGTGTATGCTCCGTCGACGTTTCGGGCTCACCATTATAAGAACGCTGCCTATGACCCTCAGCACTAACCCGCCAAGCACCTCCGTGGCGCCTGCGCAGGTTATCCGCAAGCACTACGCCATGGAGATGGCGGTCGAGCGCACGCGCCTGTTGTACCAAGGCTCGCTGCTGCCCACCTTATTGATGTTACTTAACGGTCTGGTCTGCGCCTGGTTGCTCTGGAGCCCGCAGCGCTACGTGTTGGTCAGCATTTGGCTGGTATGGCTGCTGGCGCTGGTAGCCTTGCGGGTGATCCAGGTGGCCGCGTTCGATTGCGCCATGCCCAATCGACAGGCGCAGCCGATCTGGCGCCGCATGTTCATGTTGGGCTCGGCCGTCAGCGGCCTGACTCTGGCCAGCGCCGCCATCACCCTGGTGCCGGTGGACAGCTTTGCGCAACAGGCCTGGGTATTCGGCCTGATCGGCGCGGCAACACTGTCGGCCAGCGTCGCCTATGCGGTGAGCCTGTCGGCATTCCTGTCGTTTGCCTTGCCCTGCCTGGTGCCGGCCATCGTCTATCTGTTCTGGAGCGGCGATCCGCAGCTGCAAGGTTGGGGGTTCCTGGGCCTGATTCTGCTGGCGTCCCTGAGCGTGGTGGCGTGGCAGGTCAACCGTTTGATCCAGCGTGGACTGCGTCGCCGCTTCCAGAATCAGGCGTTGATCGAGCACTTGCAGCAGGCCCAGCAGCGCAGCGAACAGTTGAATCAGGATCTGGTTCGCGAAGTCGAGCAGCGGCGTCAGGTCGAGCAAGAGCTGCGTAAGGCCCAGATCGGTTTGCAGAACCGCGTCGAGCAGCGCAGCCAGGAACTGGACGCCGCCAGTTTGGCCTTGAGCAAAAGCGAGGCGCGCCTAGCGTTGGCGTTGCAGGCCAGCGAGTTGGGCCTGTGGGACTGGAACCTGCAGAGCGACGAAGTCCACCACACCCAGCTCAAGGAGCTGTTCGGCCTGGAGCCGGAATATGTCACGGCGATGCTTAGTCACCTCAAGCCGCGCTTGCACCCAGACGATTTACCGCTGCTCAAGCGCGCCCTGGTTGAGCATTTGAAAGGTCGCAGCGAGGACTATCTGGTGGAGTACCGGGTGCGCCATGGCGACGGCCATTGGGTCTGGATCCAGGACCGCGGCCGCGCCGTGGAGCGCTCGGCCAACGGGCGCGTCACTCGTATGCTCGGCACCCGGCGCGACATCAGTGCTGGCAAGGTTCTGGAAGAACAGCTACGGCTCGCATCGACGGTATTCGAGGCGGCCAGTGAAGGCATTGTGATTCTTGACCCCAATTACGCGTTGATCGCCGTCAACCAGGCGTTCAGCCGCGTGACCGGTTTTGAAATCGACGACATGCTCGGACGCAATGTCGTCGAGTTGCCTAGCAGCCGCGATGCCCGGCGCCACTTTCCGGCGATCCGCCAAGCCTTGCAAAGCCAAGGCACCTGGCAGGGTGAACTGGTAGAGGCACGGAAAAATGGCGAGCTTTACCCGCAGTGGCTACAGCTGAACGTCGTACGCGATGTTCGTGGAAACGTCAGTCATATCGTAGGCTTCTTCGCCGATCTGTCGGCGCGACGCGAATCCGAAGAGCGCATGCGCTACCTCACTCACTATGATGAGCTGACGGGGCTGGCGAATCGTTCGTTGTTTCGCGAGCGGCTACGCGAAGCCCATCAGCGAGTGCGCCAGGGCGGTCGCAGCCTGGCTTTGCTGCACATCAACCTGGATCGGTTCAAGCTCCTCAATGACAGCCTTGGCCACGAAGTCGCCGACCAGCTGTTGCAAAAAATGGCCCGTCGGCTGATCAACGCCTTGCCAGAAGCCGACACTATTGCCAGGCTTTCCGGCGATGAGTTCGCGGTGTTGTTTGACGCCTACGGCAGCTTGTCGAGCCTGGCGCGGGTGGCGACGCGCCTGCTGGCCAAGCTGCGGGTACCGGTGACGGTGGAAGGGCATGAGCTGGTGGTCAGTGCTTCCATGGGCGTCAGCCTGTTGCCGGATAATGCACGGGAGGTTTCCGCGCTGGTCAGCCAGTCGAACATGGCGATGCAACATGCCAAACATCTGGGCGGCAATAATTTCCAGTTCTATACCGACAGCCTGCAAGCCAGCACCCTGGAGCGCTTGCAGTTGGAGAACCAGTTACGCAAGGCCATTGATGAGCGCCAGCTGAAGGTGTTCTACCAGCCCAAACTGTGCCTGGTGACGGGCAAGATGAACGCCGCCGAAGCGCTGGTGCGCTGGGATCATCCGCAGTGGGGCAGCGTGCCGCCCGGCGATTTCATTGGCTTGGCGGAAGAGACCGGATTGATTGTGCCTTTGGGTGAATTCGTCCTGCGCCAGGCCTGCTGGCAGGCGTGCGAGTGGCAGCGCCAGGGGCTGGCGCCGATCCGCGTGTCGGTCAACCTGTCGGTACATCAATTACGCCAGGGCAAGCTGGTCAGCCTGGTGCGCCAGGTGTTGGAAGAAACCGGGCTGGCGCCGCAGTGCCTGGAACTGGAGCTGACCGAAAGCCAGTTGCTCGACAGCGTTGAGCACATCATCTCCACCTTCCAGCAACTGCGCGACCTGGGGGTCAAGCTGGCCATCGACGATTTTGGCACCGGCTACTCGTCCCTCAGTTACCTCAAGCGCATCCCCGTGGACTACGTGAAGATCGACCAGACGTTTATCCGGGGCCTGGGCCAGGGCCGCGAAGACGCGGCGATTACCCGGGCGATCATCGCCATGGCCCATGGCTTGTCCCTCAAGGTGGTGGCCGAGGGCGTGGAAGATCAGCAGCAGCTGGATTTTCTCAGGGCCGAGCATTGCGATGAGGTGCAAGGCTATTTGATCAGCCGGCCGATGGAGGCCGAAGGGTTGGCGGATTTGTTACGGAAAAATGCAGATTTTCGATAGTGGAGTCCAGGCCGCACTGCCGGCTACAAAGAGCCTGCCCGCTAAATCAGGGGGCAGCAGGGCGATTAAGTGATGCATCGAACGGGCAAACCAGCAATTCTTGTAGTATAACTACAAGCTTGCTACATCCCCGGCATCAGCCAATAACAAGAGTCCTTCCCTTTGAACCTGTTGCAACATATCGCCCAGTCGCGCCACCTGTTACGCAAATCGGAACTCAAGGTTGCCGATCATGTGCTGCTTGACCCTGCGGCCGTGATGCACAGTTCCATGGCGGACCTGGCCCACAGCGTCGGAATCAGCGAGCCAACCATCGTGCGCTTCTGTCGCGCCATCGGTTGCTCCGGGTTCCAGGACTTGAAGCTGAAGCTGGCCCAGAGCCTCGCGGCCGGTGCGAGCTTCGGGCAGTTCGCCATTCACGAAGACGACTCGGTCGCCGACTACAGCCTGAAAATCTTCGACACCACCTTGCACACCCTTATGGAAGTGCGGGAAAAGCTCGATCCGGTGGAGTTGCAGAAGGCGGTGACGGCCATGTCCCAGGCCCAGCGCGTTGAGTTTTATGGCTTTGGCGCGTCCGGCGCGGTGGCGGCGGATGCCCAGCACAAATTCTTCCGCTTGTTGCTGACAGCTGCGGCCTACAGCGACCCGCATATGCAGGCGATGTCGGCGGTGACGTTGAAGCCTACTGATGTGGCGATCTGCATTTCCCAGTCCGGGCGCTCCAAGGACCTGCTGATCACTGCCAACCTGGTGCGTGAAAGCGGCGCCTCGCTGATTACCTTGTGCCCGAGCCAGACGCCGTTGGCGGAGTTGTCGACGATCAACCTGGCGATCGACGTGCACGAAGACACCGAAATCTACACCCCGCTGACTTCGCGTATCGCCCACTTGGTGGTGATCGACGTGTTGGCGATGGGCGTGGCCATGGCCCGCGGCCCGAGCCTGGTCAACCACCTCAAGAGCGTCAAGCGCAGCCTGCGCAGCCTTCGCTTGTCGCCCAAGTCGGTCAAAGCCCTCGACGACTGAACGTGGCTCAGGCCGAGATGGGTCGCAGGTTTTAGGGCTACTGCGCAGCCCAGCGCGGCGATCCGACAAGCCCGCTCGCCGCAGGGCAACTTTCACATCCCTGTCATCCCCACGCCGCTAAATCGTCATCCGAAGGGCCCACTCTGAACTCCCCGTACTCGCATAGGGAGACTCGAAATGGCCCGGCAATACGAAGAAAGCAGCACCCTCAAGACTCGTCGCCAACAGGAAGACCAGCGCCGCATGGCGTTCCGTCGCGCAATTGAAGACCACTGTGACCAGCGCCAATTGCTCCAGGACATCACCGACTATCCGGAACTGCATTGGCAGGCGCCAGCGGCAGCCCTGCGAAGCGCTCAGCCAGGGCGCTGATCTGCACTCGCTCGCTGCGGATAAAGCCCAGAAACGCATGGGCCACTGGTGACAGGCGCTTGGCTTTGGCCTGCACCAGGCACCAACTGCGGTACAGCGGCAGTTCTTCTACCGGCAGCTCCTTGAGCCCGCCGGTGGCCAGTTCCAGGTTCAGGGCGTGGCGCGTCAGCAGCGCTACGCCCAAACCTGCGACTACGCATTCGCGCTGCGCCTCCGCCGAGGCCACTTCCACCGTCTGGGTGAAGTGCACGCGTTTTTCCTTGAAGTACTCTTCGCAGGCTTTGCGCGTCCCGGAGCCGGGTTCGCGCACTAGCAGCGTGTACGGTTCAAGATCCTGCAAGCGCAGCGTTGCTTGCTGACTCAGCGGGTGATCGGGCAGGGCCACCGCCACAATCGGGTTGTTGAGAAATGGCAGGAATTCCAGGCCCATGTCCTGGGGCACCATGGACATGATGACCAAGTCATCGCGGTTGTCGGAAAGCCTTCGAATCACTTGGGCGCGATTGACCACCGTCAGTTGCAGGTTAACTTCTGGATGTTGGCGCTTGAAGGCGGCGAACAGGTGCGGCACGAAATACTTGGCGCTGGACTCCACCGCCAGCTTTAGTTGGCCTTGCAACGAGCCCTGCATGTCCGAGAGCTGCATGTCGAGGTTTTCCAGGCGCCCGAAAATATCTCGGCTGGCCCGTTGCAGGGCTTCGGCGGCTTCGGTCATGTAGAGCTTTTTGCCGACGTAATCGAACAGCGGCTGACCTACCAGCTCTTCCAACTGCTTGATTTGCAGGCTGACGGCCGGTTGAGTGAGTGACATTTCCTCGGCTGCACGGCTGTAGGAGCGTAAATCACAGACCTCATTGAAAATCTGTAACTGACGCAATGTCATACGCATCAATGACTTACGCATTAATACAACGCTCCAGTAGGCTTCTATTGCGCTGACTATAAGTCTTTACTTATACACAACCCAATTATTATTGATTTTTGTTAATCCCTACATGCGCATAGTGTGTGTCACGCGACTGGCTTGAAACATCTGGTCACGCGCCGACCTGGTCTAGCAGGTCGAAGGTAGCCATCGGCTCAAGGGAATTTCCAAGTGATAACAAAGATCCTGATCGCCAACCGTGGTGAGATTGCCGTACGTATCGTGCGTGCCTGCGCCGAGATGGGTATCCGTTCGGTCGCGGTCTATTCCGATGCCGATCGCCACGCTCTGCATGTAAAGCGTGCCGACGAGGCCCACAGCATCGGTGCCGAGCCCCTGGCCGGCTACCTGAACCCGCGCAAGCTGGTGAACCTGGCGGTGGAGACCGGTTGCGACGCGCTTCACCCCGGCTATGGCTTCCTCTCGGAAAACGCCGAGCTGGCAGACATTTGTGCCGAGCGCGGTATTAAATTCATTGGCCCGTCGGCAGAAGTCATTCGCCGCATGGGCGACAAAACCGAAGCCCGCCGCAGCATGATCAAGGCCGGCGTGCCGGTCACGCCTGGCACCGAAGGCAACGTTGCAGACATCGCCGAAGCGCTGACTGAAGGCGATCGCATCGGCTACCCGGTGATGCTCAAGGCCACCTCCGGTGGTGGCGGTCGCGGTATTCGCCGCTGCAACAGCCCTGAAGAACTCGAACAAGCCTTCCCCCGCGTCATTTCCGAAGCCACCAAGGCCTTCGGTTCGGCGGAAGTGTTCCTGGAAAAATGCATCGTCAATCCCAAGCACATCGAGGCGCAGATCCTCGGTGACAGCTTTGGCAACGTCGTACATCTATTCGAGCGCGACTGCTCGATCCAGCGTCGTAACCAGAAGCTCATCGAAATCGCTCCAAGCCCGCAACTAACCCCTGAACAGCGCGCCTATATTGGCGATCTGTCCGTGCGCGCCGCCAAGGCCGTGGGCTATGAGAACGCCGGTACCGTGGAGTTTTTGCTCGCCGAAGGCGAGGTGTACTTCATGGAGATGAACACCCGGGTGCAGGTGGAACACACCATCACCGAAGAAATCACCGGCATCGACATTGTCCGTGAGCAAATCCGCATCGCCTCTGGCCTGCCGCTGTCGGTCAAGCAGGAAGACATCCAGCACCGTGGTTTCGCGTTGCAGTTTCGCATCAACGCCGAAGACCCGAAAAACAACTTCCTCCCCAGCTTCGGCAAGATCACCCGTTACTACGCTCCCGGCGGCCCCGGCGTGCGCACCGACACGGCGATCTACACCGGCTACACCATTCCGCCGTACTACGACTCCATGTGCCTGAAGCTTGTGGTCTGGGCGTTGACCTGGGAAGAGGCCATGGACCGTGGCCTGCGCGCCCTGGACGACATGCGCCTGCAAGGCGTGAAGACCACCGCCGCGTACTACCAGGAAATCCTGCGCAACCCGGAATTCCGTAGCGGCCAGTTCAACACCAGTTTTGTGGAAAGCCACCCTGAGCTGACCAACTATTCGATCAAGCGCAAACCCGAAGAGCTGGCCCTGGCCATCGCCGCCGCCATCGCCGCCCACGCAGGCCTGTGAGGAATACAACAATGTCCAAGACTCCTGTTTCCAAAAAAATATTCGTAACCGACACCATCCTGCGCGACGCCCACCAATCGTTGCTGGCGACCCGCATGCGCACCGACGACATGCTGCCGATCTGCGACAAGCTCGACAAAGTTGGCTACTGGTCCCTGGAAGTCTGGGGCGGCGCGACTTTTGACGCCTGCGTGCGCTTTCTGAAAGAAGACCCGTGGGAGCGCCTGCGCAAACTGCGTGCGGCGTTGCCTAACACGCGCCTGCAAATGCTCCTGCGCGGCCAGAACCTGCTGGGCTACCGCCACTACAGCGACGACGTGGTCAAAGCCTTCGTCGCCAAGGCCGCGGTCAATGGCGTCGACGTGTTCCGCATCTTTGATGCGATGAACGACGTGCGTAACCTGCGGGTCGCCATCGAAGCGGTGAAGGCCGCCGGCAAACACGCCCAGGGCACTATCGCCTACACCACTAGCCCGGTGCATACCATCGGCGCGTTCGTGGCCCAGGCCAAGCAAATGGAAGCCATGGGTTGCGACTCGGTGGCGATCAAGGACATGGCTGGTCTGTTGACCCCGTACGCCACGGGCGAGTTGGTCAAGGCACTGAAGACCGAGCAAAGCCTGCCAGTATTCATCCACTCCCACGACACCGCTGGCCTGGCCGCGATGTGCCAACTCAAGGCCATCGAAAACGGCGCCGACCATATCGACACCGCTATCTCCAGCTTCGCCTGGGGCACCAGCCACCCTGGCACCGAGTCGATGGTCGCCGCCCTTAAAGGCAGCGAATTCGACACCGGCCTGGACCTGGGGTTGTTGCAGGAAATCGGCCTGTACTTCTATGCCGTGCGCAAGAAGTACCACCAGTTCGAAAGCGAATTCACCGCCGTCGACACCCGCGTGCAAGTCAACCAGGTGCCGGGCGGGATGATCTCCAACCTGGCCAACCAGTTGAAAGAGCAGGGCGCACTGAATCGCATGAGCGAAGTGCTGGCCGAAATTCCACGGGTTCGTGAAGACCTCGGCTTCCCGCCGCTGGTAACACCGACTTCGCAAATCGTCGGTACCCAGGCGTTCTTCAACGTGCTGGCCGGCGAGCGCTACAAGACCATCACCAACGAGGTGAAGCTCTACCTGCAAGGCGGCTACGGCAAGGCGCCGGGCACCGTGAACGAAAAACTGCGGCGTCAGGCAATTGGCAGCGAAGAAGTCATCGACGTGCGCCCGGCGGATCTGCTCAAGCCGGAAATGACCAGGTTGCGCGGCGAAATCGGTGCATTGGCCAAGTCCGAAGAAGACGTGCTGACCTACGCCATGTTCCCGGACATCGGGCGCAAGTTCCTCGAAGAGCGTGAAGCCGGCACCTTGACTCCGGAAGTGCTGTTGCCGATTCCCGAAGCCGGCGGTGTCGTTCGTGCTGGCGGTGAAGGCGTGCCGACTGAGTTCGTCATCGATGTTCACGGTGAGAGCTACCGCGTCGACATCACGGGTGTCGGCGTCAAGGCCGAAGGCAAGCGCCACTTCTATCTTTCCATCGACGGCATGCCGGAAGAAGTGGTGTTCGAACCGCTCAACGAGTTTGTCGGTGGCGGCACCAGCAAGCGCAAACAGGCCAGCGAGCCGGGCCATGTCAGCACCGCGATGCCGGGCAATATCGTTGATGTGCTGGTCAAGGAAGGCGACGTAGTCAAGGCCGGCCAGGCCGTACTGATCACTGAAGCGATGAAGATGGAGACTGAAGTCCAGGCGGCGATTGCCGGCAAGGTCACCGCCGTTCACGTGGCCAAGGGCGACCGGGTCAACCCTGGCGAAATACTGATCGAAATCGAAGGCTGATACACAGCCTTCGAAACTACCGTTTAAACCTCGGGGGGCATGTGCCCCCTTTTTTTCGCCTGGGATAAGGGTATTTCAGAAAGCCATGGTCCATTGGCCCATGACGCCATGATTGCGGCTGTTACTGCCTATTTCGCCACTGTAGCCCACACCGATGGTATGGCGGGCTGACAAGCCGACATCCAGCCCGGCTTCGAGCATGAGACTGTCACGATCCAGGGCGCTACCTTCGACATTGAACCCCGTGCCACCCATCAGGAAGGCCTGGCGGGTGCTGCTGTCGACGTCGCCGTAGGTGTGTTTCCAGCCGGCACTGGCTCGCGGCGTGAGGCTGATGCCGTTTTCCAGCTGGCTCAGGTGCGCCAGGCGCAGACCGAAGGTGCTGCTGACGTTGTCCTGGGTTTGCCCGTCGACATGCAGGGCGGCGGCGCCGCCTTTTTCGTTGTAGCTGTCACGGTGGTAGCGCTGATAACCGAGGTTGGCGAACGGCTCGGCACTCAGGCGCCCGCTGCCCATGGCGTAGCCCAGTTCGACGAAGGCTTGTTGGCTGTTGGCGTCGTAGTCGCCTTTGGGGCGGTCGCTGAAACCGTTGAAGGCCACGGTGCGTTTGCTGTCCCCTTGGTGCCCGCTGTACGCAGCACCCAAGCGCAAGGCCAGCGGCCCGCTTTGGCGCATGGCGTAGACGCCGGCATGCCAGCTGTCTACGCTGCCGTCGACACCGGTGGTGTCCAGATCCGTCTTGGAGTAGCCGCCCAATACGCCCACGCGCCACTCAGGATTGAGCGCCCAATCGGCGCCGAGCACGCTGCCCTTGGTGCGTTGGGTCAGGCCGTCGCTGGCGTGGTCGCCGTCGAGCTTGCCGTAGCTGCCGATACCTTGCAGCCACAGGCGGCCCTGGGCGTTCGGATCGTTGAGATTACGCGCCGCAGCAGGAACACCGCTGGCGGCGAGAACCGGCGTGTCCTGCTGATCAAGACCCACCAGCAGCCCTGCGCCGCCACCCAATTGATGCATGGCCGCGAGCATGCTGCCGCCGACTTGGGCGCTGGCACCCAGGGTGGCGCTGGTCAGGTTGGCAGTGCTGCTGCCGGCCAGTTGCTCAATGGCCGCGCCCGCGCTGGTGTTGGTGGTGTTGAGCAGGGCGTTATACAGCGCGTTGTTCTTGCCCAGGCTCGCCAGGCTGTTGGCGGCACTGGTGCCGTTGCCGGTGCTGGCGAGCTGATTGAAGGCCACGTCGTTGCGGGTGTACGTCAGGCCGACCTGAGTGGCGCTGTAATCCAGGGTCGGGGTGAGGAAGGCATAGTCGCTGGTGACCTTGGCGAAGCTGCCGTTGATGCTGCCCGCTTGCAGCACCGTGTAGTGGCTCTGCCACGGGTAAGTGCCGCTGCCGGGATTGACCGCCAGGGTCGCGCCATTGAGGTTGGCGGTACCGCCGACCTTGATCGGGGCGCTGCTGCCGTCGGCGTTGACGCCATAGGCAAGGGTCGAGCCGCTGGTCATGGTCAGGTCGCGGGTGATGGTGGCGGTGCCGAGGGCGGTATTGGTCTGCAATGTCCCTTTTACGAGCAAGCTGGCGACACTGCCGCCACCGGCATAAACCCCGCCTTCATCGACGGTCATATTGCCGCTGATCCCGCCTTGGTTGATCAGCTTGGCACCACTGAAAATCTCGCCGCCGTCGCTGAAGTCACCGCTGCCGGTAAGGGTCCAGGTGCCTTGTTTGACGTTCAGCCATTCGAAGTTGCGACTGTCACCGAAGCTGGCGCCGGTCGCGTCATCCATTGTGAGGCGGTCGTACCCGGTGCCGCCGTCGACCACGCCGATAAAACGGCTGCCATTGCGCAGTATCAGGCTGTCATCGCCGCCGCCCAGGTCCAGGGCCAGGCCGTTGCTGCCACTGATGAGGCCTGCGTTGATCACGGTGTCGGCAAACTCGCCGACGAACTTCACGCCATAGCCATCCAGGCCCTGGAGGGTGCCGTGGTTTTCCAGGGTGGTGGCCGTCAGTCCCGAACCGTCGCTGCCGTCGTCCACGAGGATCGCGTTGTTGGCGCCACTGACCAGCGCACCGACACCATTGAATACATAGCCGCCGCCAAGGGCGATGCCTTCACTGCCGTTGGCAAAACCGTTCTTGTCGACGCCACCGGCCCCCACACCCTGAATTACTCCGTAGTTTTCGATATGGGCGATCTTGTCGATGTCCACGCCGTCACCGTCGCCATCGGGTTGCAGTCCGGAGAACGCTCCGGTGATGGTGCCGTGGTTGATCACCGTGCCGTCGCCGTCGGAACCAAAGCCCGAGCCATTGCGACCGATCACTGTGCCGTAGTTGGCCAGCGTTGCACCCAGGTCAGTGGTGATGCCGTGACGACCACCGGAAATGGTCCCGTAGTTGGTTACGGTTACGCCGCTGGCCGAATCAATGTCGACACCGTCGAACTTGTCATCCCGGGAGTGAGTATCGCCGGTGGAAATTTCGCCGTAGTTGGTGATGTTAGCGTTGGCACCGGTTTTCATGCCGTCACTGGCCTCACCACGAATCAGCCCGCCTGCGCGGTTGATGATGGTGGTGCTGACGTTGCTGCTGCGGATCGCGTCCAGGTCCAGGCCTTGGCCGGTGGTGGAGCGAATGGTGCCGCTGTTATCGATCAACAGGCTGCCGCTGGCGAAGTTGCTGTCGATGCGCAGCGCATCATTGGCGCCCTGGATCACCCCGCCTGCGCGGTTGTAGATGCTGTAAATGCGGGCGTTGGCAAGGTCGCCCGCACTGTCGATGGCCCGGCCACCGGTGGACGTGATCTTGCCCGCGTTGTCGATTACCACGCCCTTGGCGCTGGTGCCGTCCTTCAAGGTGACAGCAACTTTGGCGGTGGTGATGCTGCCTGGTGCCGAGATCGTCAACGAATCACTGCCACCCAGGGTTTGCGCGGTGGTGGTGGGTGTGTCGATCTGTACCGTCTTGACTGGGGCCGGGGCCGCTTCAATGTAACTGCTGCCGGCCAGCAAGGTGATGGCGAGCGCAAGACGATGGGGCAAAAAGGGCATGGCGGACGACCTTGTTGTAGGAAACGAGTCGACCTGTATAGCGCAGGGTTTTTACAGGATTATGTCGGGGAGATGACGGGTAAAGGATCTGCACTTTAATGCGGTTTTTTCGATGTCTGAACGACAAGTACGCATTTTATTGCGTCTATCAGTCTGCATAGATTAGATTTATGCACTATATTGCAAATCAGCCGACCTTAACTGATATTTAGGCGCATTAAATTGCAGATGGAATCGACTTTTAAACTGACGCTACAAGTTTTTGATGCCGGACTTTGGCAGGACGCAATGATCCTGGAGTTTGCCGAACCGCAAAGCGGTTTTGCCAGCCCTTGCCGTTTTGGATACGAGTCTGCCTATCTGGCTGATCACCTGGACCGAATTGAAACCCTGTTTGCTGCGTCAGTCAGCGTCAGAGTGCCGCCAACCTGGGGGCAGGAGTCGCTCAAGCATGCCCCCGCCTTCCTGTACGACATTGCACCGGCAGGTGCTGCCAAACGCTTCCTTTTAAATCGTATGGCCGGTGAAAAGCCTGACGGCATCAGTGCCGACTTGTTTCTGCTGGCGCGCAGTACGCCTGCTCCCATCGGGCATATGCGTATCAAGGAATCTGTTCGGGGGGAGGGCGGTCGGCCCGCCATCGGATTTGCACGCCAAGACGTCATCGAGCGTGATAACCGCTTCCTCGAATACGCCTATGAACAAGGTGCGGCCATTGGCGGTGCGACGGGTGCGGGCGGCGAGGCGCCCAAATTGCTCATGACTCAAAATCATGACGGGCTTTTGTATCCCGATGCGGTACTGGATGACGACCAGGTCAGCCAGCATTGGTTTATCAAGTTCGCTCGCAATCAAGGTTTACAGCGGGACCAAGATATTCTCAGAAGTGAATACCACTACTACAGGGCCCTGCAGTCGCTTGGGATTGAGACCGTCGCAGCCCAGGGGCTGGCGCTGGAGGAGGCCTCCAAGCCCAGTTTATGGATGCACCGATTTGATCGCGCAGTTGGCGTCCAAGGCGTGGAGCGTTTCGCGGTCGAGTCGATTTACTCGGCGGCAGGTGTCACGGCGCCCGGCAGTTCCATGGGCCATGTGAAGGTGGTGCACCTGTTGGTCGATTTATGGAAAGCAGCTGGCCAGGATGGTCAAGTGGCCGATTTGGTCGCCGATTATCTACGGCGCGACTTGCTGAACAAGATATTGGGGAACTCGGATAATCATGGGCGCAACACGTCCATCATCCGTGGGCAAGACAGCTTGCGCCTCGCGCCTATTTACGACCTGGCACCCATGGTCATGGATGATGAAGGCATCACCCGCACAATGAAATGGCCCGGCCTACTGGAAGTGGCGGGAGACATCAACTGGCGTGGTGTTTGCGAGGCCCTTTCGCAGGTGGTTGAACCCATTCAGGCCTTCGAACGGCTGCGCCAAGATGCCGAAGTACTGAGGGCTTTGCCGGACATTCTGGTTGCCAGTGGCTTGCCACAGGTGACCTGGAGTCACCCGCGCATCGCCCTGCGCGACTTGGACCAACGTCTGACCGACTGGGGGCTGAGATGAGTCTTTCCATTGAGCAACGTGCACTCGTCATCGAGAGCATCGAGCAAGGGCTGGCCCAAGGCACACTCGAAATAGGCGAAGCCGTACGCCGCCTGCGAACCGAAGTCACCGGCCTGCACCAAAGCCAGTTCGCCAAGATGTGCAAAATTTCTGTGCGCACCTTGGTGCATATCGAACATGGTGAGGGTAATCAGACGCTGAAATCGTTGAATGCGGTGTTCAGGCCGTTTGGATTAAAGATGGGGGTGGTGAAGGTTCGGCGCAGTATCTAGGCGACATTGATCGTTCTCACGAGTGGGAACGATCATTTGGCTAGCTGCGGCACTCAACCAGCGTCTTCAGTTGGCCCGAACCTGTCTGATTCTCATCCGAAAGCCACCGCTTGAATCCCGCCCCAATCGCTGGCCATTCCGAGTCCAGGATCGAATACCACGCTGTATCCCGATTCTGCCCCTTTACCACCATGTGCTGGCGAAACACGCCTTCAAAACTGAAGCCCAACCGCTCGGCCGCGTACTTGGAGCGGGCGTTGCCGTTGTTGCACTTCCACTCCAGGCGACGGTAGCCCAGTTCAAACGAATGCTTGGCCAGCAGGTACACCGCCTCGGTGCTTTTGGGCGAGCGCTGCATCGGTGCGCCGAAGGTGACGTGGCCGATTTCGATGCGGCCCTGGGCCGGGACGATGGACATCAGGCTGAGGATGCCTTGCACGTCGCCACTGGCGCGGTCGATCACGCAGAAGAAGTACGGGTCGCTGTTGGCCGCGTGGTTGTTCAACCAGGTATCGAAGGCGCCGCGCTCGGGGAAGGGGCCGTAGGGTAAATAGTCCCACAGTTTGGGATCGGCACCGGGGCCTTCGAGGGCTTGCCACAGGCCGTCGCCGTGGCGGACGGGGTCAAGCTTTTCCAGGCGGATAAAGCGCCCCTCGATGAGGGTAATGGTGGGTGCGGGAGCCCCTTTCCAGTCTGCAAGCGTTGTTGTCATGCGGCTCTCCTTAAAGACCTTTGCGAAACTGAATGAAGCCGGGGCGTTCGGCAATGCGTTCGTACAATTGGATGGCCGTGGCGTTGGTCTCATGGGTCAGCCAGTGGACCTTGCAACAGCCATCGGCCTTGGCGGTGGCGTAGACGAATTCGATCAGCTTGCGGCCTATGCCGGTGCCCCGTTGCGCTGGGTCCACCAGCAAGTCCTGCAGGTAGCAGGAGTTCTCGATGCTCCAGTTGGAGCGATGGTAGATGAAGTTGACCATGCCCACGGCCGTGCCGTCTTGCCAGGCCAGGGCCGAGTGAGTTGGCTCGTTGGCGTTGATCAGGCGCTGCCAGGTGCTCTGGCTGACGGCATCCGGCAGTTCGGTGTTGTAGAAGCGCAGGTACGCCTGCCACAGCGCCAGCCAGGCAACCTGGTCGGTGGCGCTAACCTGGCGGATCTCGATCGGGCTCATGATGGGGCTCCTTAAGGAATGAGTCGGGCGAGGGTCTGGTCGCGCACGTCGGTGCTGGCGGCCAACCCTTCACGAACACCGGCGATATCCGCCGCGCTGCGGTTTTGGCTGAGTTTGCGTTTGCCTTCCAGGCGCTGGATCGGCAGGGCGAAGCCGACGATGGCCTTGAGCATGCCTTCAATGTAGTCGGCCGGCGCGTCAGTCACCTTCCACGGCTGGGCACGGCCAGACTCGTGACGGTCGGTCAGGGCGCTGACCAGGGTGAGCAAGCGCTGGGCATCGGTGAACACCTCAGCCTGGCCGTAAGCATGCACCGCCAGGTAATTCCAGGTGGGCACCACTTTGCCGTGCTCGGCCTTGGCCGGGTAAAACGCCGGGCTGACGTAGGCCTCGGCGCCGGCAAAAATCACCAGCGCCTCGCTGCCATTCTGCAGGTCCTGCCACTGCCGATTGGCCTTGGCCAAGTGCCCGTACAGCGTGCCGCTAGGGCCTTCATCGGGGTTGAGCAGCAGCGGCAAGTGGCTGGCTTGCAGGCCATGTTCACCAAACGTCACCAACTGCGCCAAGCGTGTGTGCTGGATCAGTTGCTGCAATTGGGGCAAATCGTCGAGGGTGAAGGCACGGGGTGTGTACATGAAGATTTTCCTTGGCGAATGGTTACATCCTAGGCAGGCTAATGGTTCGTTGTAAGAGCCATCTTTGGTAAATTTGATAGGTCCAATTTTCTGGAATGCCTGCTATGCCTCCGATAGAGCCCCCACTGTCGTTCAACCCCGCCGGCATTGAGCTGGACCGTCGCCAGGGCCTGACGCACCAGCTTTACCAGGTGTTGCGAATGCGGGTGCTGGATGGGCGGCTGGTCAGCGGAACCCGGCTACCGGCCAGCCGCGACCTGGCGATGGCGCTGTCGATCTCCCGCAACAGCGTGGTGCGCGCCTACGACCAGCTCTACGCCGAAGGCTTTATCGAAGGGCGGGTCGGCGACGGGACTTATGTGGCTCAATTGCCGCAAACCCCAGGGGCAGCCAAAAAACTATCCACAAAACCATCCACAGGGTTATCAACAGGCTTATCCCCAGCCTTATCCACAATTGCACCGAATTCACCTGGATTTTCATCCAGTGAAGTTATCCACAGCCCGGCGTTGGGGCGGCTGGAAAACAACCATTTGCCCCTGCCACCCACCGGCCCGCCGCGGGCTTTTCGCGTCGGCGTACCGGCCTTCGATCTGTTCCCGTTTGACGTATGGGCCAAGCTGAGTGCGGCTTTCTGGCGCAAGCCAGACCTGCAGCAACTGTGTTATGGCGACCCGGCGGGGGATGAGCGACTGCGTGGGCTGATAGCGGCCTACCTGCGCAGTTCCAGGGGTATGCAATGCACGGCTGAGCAAATAGTGATCACCAGCGGCGCGCAACAGGCAATTAGCCTTTGTGCACAGCTGCTGGTGGCGCCTGGGGACACGGTGGCGATTGAAAATCCGGGCTATCGGGCGGCAGGTCACGCCTTCGCCATTGCCGGGGCGAAACTCCACGGCGTGGCGGTGGACAGTGACGGCATCGACTGCACCGCATTGAATGCACTCAGTGCTTGTCACCTGGCCTACGTCACACCGTCCCATCAGTACCCGATGGGCGTGGTCATGAGCCTGGCCCGGCGCCTGGAATTGCTGGCCTGGGCCGAGCGCAGCGGCGGCTGGATCGTCGAGGACGACTATGACGGCGAATACCGCTACAGCGGCGCGCCCCTGGCACCGTTGGCGGCCTTGGACCGCAGCGGGCGAGTGCTCTACGTCGGTACCTTCGGCAAAGTCGCCTTTCCCGCGCTGCGCCTGGGTTACCTGGTGCTTCCACAGGGATTGGTGAATGCCTTCGCCCAGCGCCGCGCCGTGGACGTGCGGCACTCGGAAGTCAGCACTCAGGCGGTAATGGCCGAGTTCATGGCGGCGGGGCATTTTCAGCGACACATCCGGCGCATGCGTCGCGCCGCGCTGAGCCGGCGCAACGCCTTGCTGGCCGGCTGGCCCGTCGATGTGCCAGGCGTGGGCAGCCTGCCCAACGTCATGGCAGGGCTGCACCTCACGGTACGAGTCGACAGCCTGGCCCGTGAGCATGAGTTGCTGGACCAGGCCCGCGCGGTGGATGTCGAGATCAATGGCTTGAGCAATTATTGGCTGCCCGACTCCAGCACTGCGCCTGATCAGCGCGCCGGGCTGGTGTTGGGTTTTGCTGCTGTGCCCGAGGCCGCCATCGCCGCTGCGCTGGTGCGGTTGCGCAGGGCGTGGCAGGTCCGATAACGCACCGAGTGCTCAACCTTGAGGGTGTGTGGCTCAGGTCCCGGATTTGATCTTGGTCCAGACGCGGGTCCTGGCGCGTTCGGCGTCACGGCCCAAGGGTTTCAAGGTGTACAGCGTGGCCATTGCTGCCTCGGTGGGGTACAGGTTGGGGTTGTTGCGGATCGCCGGGTCGACCAACTCGGTGGCATCCTTGTTGGGGTTGGGGTAGCCGACGAAGTCGCTGACGGGAGCAATCACCTGGGGTTGCAGCAGGTAGTTGATGAAGGTGTAGGCGTCCTGCGGGTTTTTCGCGCCCTTGGGAATGGCGAGCATGTCGAACCAGATCGGCGCGCCTTCCTTGGGCAGGCGCATGTCCACGGTCACGCCGTTCTTCGCCTCCTTGGCGCGGTTGGCGGCCTGGGAGAAGCTGCCGGAGTAGCCGACCGCCACGCAGATGTCACCGTTGGCGATATCTGCCATGTACTTGGAGGAGTGGAAGTAGGTGATGTAGGGGCGGATTTTCATCAGCAGCGCTTCGGCCTTGACATAGTCCTTGGGGTTGCTGCTGTTGGGGTCCAGGCCCAGATGCTGCAAGGCCAGGGGCAAGATTTCCGAAGGCGAATCCAGCAGGGCGACGCCGCACTGCTTGAGCTTGCTGATGTTCTCTTCCTTAAAGATCAGGTCCCAGCTGTCCACCGGCGCGTCGGTTCCCAGCGCGGCCTTGACCTTGTCCGGGTTGAAACCGATGAGGATGGTGCCGTACATGTAGGGCACGGCGAATTTGTTACCGGGATCGTTGGTTTCGATCAGCTTCATCAACTTGGGATCGAGGTGGTTCCAGTTGGGTAACTGGGCGCGGTCCAGGGGCTGGAACACCCCGGCCTCGATCTGCTTGGCCAGGAACACATTGGACGGTACCACCACGTCATAGCCGGAGTTGCCGGTCAAAAGCTTGGCTTCCAGGGCTTCATTGGTGTCGAAGATGTCGTAGACCAGCTTGATCGCAGGGTTCTGCGCCTTGAAATCCTCCAGGGCCTTGGGGGTGATGTAGTCGAACCAGTTGTAAACCCGCAGGGTTTTCTCTTCGGCCTGGACGGTGCCCCCAAGGAGCGCAGCGCACAGGAGCAGATACTTGAGCGTGTTCATTGTGCAGATCCCTCGTGTTCAAAACCTTCGAGTACGTTGACGGCATTGATGCCGATTTCTTCCACGGCGTAGCCGCCTTCCATCACGAACAGCGTCGGCTTGCCCAATTGGGCGATGCGTCGGCCCATCGCCAGGTAGTCCGGGCTGTCGAGCTTGAACTGGGAAATGGGGTCGTCCTTGAAGGTGTCCACGCCTAGGGAGACCACGATGATGTCAGCGCCGTAGCGGTCGATCTCCTGGCAGGCCTGCTCCAGGGCCGCGCTCCAACTGTCCCAGCCTGAACCTGCCGGCAGCGGATAGTTGAAGTTGAAGCCTTCGCCAGCCCCTTCGCCCACTTCGTCGCCATAGCCCAGGAAAAATGGAAACTCCGCCTCCGGGTGGCCGTGGATCGAGGTAAACAGCACGTCGCTGCGCTCATAGAAAATCGATTGGGTGCCGTTGCCGTGGTGGTAATCCACATCGAGGATCGCGACCTTTTTATGGCCTTGGTCGAGAAATGCCTGAGCGGCGATGGCGGCGTTGTTGAGGTAGCAATAGCCGCCCATCAAGTCGCCGGCGGCGTGGTGTCCCGGTGGACGGCACAGGGCAAAGGCGCTACGGGCGCCTTGTTGGATGGCCTGTTGAGCCGTCAGCGCCACTTGAGCGGCGCTGTAGGCTGCTTGCCAGGTGCCGGCGGTGATCGGCGCGCCACCGTCGAAGCTGTAATAACCCAACTGGCCATGCAGGCTAGTGGGCAACACGCGGCGCAAGGTGCGGGCAGGCCAAGTGTAGGGCAGCAGGTCGCCGTCCTGGCCAAATTCGGTCCAGCGTTGCCAGGCACCTTTGAAGAAGTCCAGGTAGTCGCGGCTGTGGATGCGTTGCAGCGGTGCCAGGCCAAAGTCCTGGGGCGCCCGCACCGGGCCCAGGTCGCGATCCTTGACCCGTTGCAGTACATGGTCGGCCCGGGAGGGCATTTCGAAGCAGGGCATCAATTGCCCGTCCATCAACTCGCAACGGCCGTGGTGCAGATGATGATCGTCTGAGTAGATCGTCAGCATATTGTTGTTCTCCAAAGGCTCACGGGTGTGCCTTGCAGTGTTGCGGCGTGCCGGGTTTTGGAGAACGGCAGGGGCGGCCAAAAGGGGATCAATATGGCCAATGTATGTGTCCGTTATTCGCCCCTCAATGAAGCAGCCGCGCCCACCCATGGCGCATCAAGGCCGAAACTGACTCGGTGCGACTCCGCTCCAGCGAATAAAGGCATGCCGGAAACTGGCGGTTTCGCTGAAACCCAGTTGCTCGGCGATCCGGTAGATCGGCAGTTCATCCGCTCCCAACAACTGTTTGGCCCGCTCGAAGCGTAGCTCGTCCAGCAGTTCCTGGTAGCTGCAGCCCAGGTCATGGAGATGGCGGCGCAAGGTGCGGGGGGAACAGTTCATCTGCTCGGCCAATCCATCAATGCCCGGTGCCGCGTTTAATTGTGCGCCGAGCAGCAGGCGCACCCGCCCCAGCCAGGCCTGGCGTCCGGTGAACTCGGTGTTTTGCTTGCGGCAGCGCTCGGCCATGGCCTGGTGGGTGATGGCATCGGCCAGGGGCAATGGCTGATCAAGCCAGTGCCGGTCGAAGGCGAAGGCATTGGCGGTGGCTTCAAACTGCAATGGGCAGTCGAAGCTCTCGGCATAACGCGTCTTGTAGTCGGGGGCGCAGTGTTCGAACCGGGCGCCGAGCAAGGGCAGGGGCTGGCCAAGCAGATCGTCACAGATGACTTTCAGCGAGACCAGGCAAAACTCGACATTGAACTCAGTCAGCGCCGGATTTTCCCGATAATCGCTGGCAGTGAACCAGATCCGTTGGCCGTCTTCCTCCAGGCGCAACTCAAAAAGTGTTCCCAACAGCGCCGGGTAGCGCAGGGCCTGGCGCAAAGCGTCACCGAAGGTGGCACTGGTCAGTAGCGCATAGCCAAGTATGCCGTAGGACGACACATGCATGCGCTGGCCCAGTTCCAGGCCGATGTCTCGGCGTAGGGCCACGGCATTGGCGCAGACACGCATCTCCTGATTGGTGGTGATGCGCGTGTCAGCACGGCTCAAGTCCGCGCCACAGATACCGCTGCCGGCCAGCAGCGCCTCGCTGGGTACGCCTTCGGCCTTGAAGGTATTGAGTACCAGTGAGACAGCGTTGAGGGTGGTGAGGTGAGAGTGAAGCATGGAGGCTTCCAGCCAATGGTTGGCTGGAAGAGAGCAAGTTACATGCCGCAGCCGCTGACGATCAGTTCAGCTCGCCACACAGGTCCAGTTCCACCAGTCGGCGGATTTCGGCGGATGCAAGCCCGGCACCGATCAATGCATTGAGCTTGCCGAACGCTGCTTCACGGGTCATGCCGCCGCCCGACAACACGCCAACGCCACGCAAGCGGCTGCCGGCCTCATACACATCCAGCTCCACACCGCCTTCATGGCATTGGGTAATCGCCACGACCACGACGCCCTGATCCCGGGCCCGCTTGAGGCTGGCGAGAAACTCAGGGTTATCGCTGGGCCCGGTGCCGCTGCCAAAACATTCCAGCACCAGTGCTTGAATGCCGCTGTTGATCAGGCCATCGAGTTGCGCAGCGTCAATGCCGGGCACCAGGGGCAGCACGCCGACGCTGGCGAGTGCTTTATCGTGACGATAACTCAGGGCCTGGGGAATTGAATCGGCCTTGGCCACGCCGCTGTTGCGCTGCAAGGTGGCAAACGGATGCCGGCCAAAACTGCGAATCTTCGCGCAGCGGGTCGGGGCCAAAAGCTCGCCATGGAAGTACAGCTGAACACCCGGCGCCAGGCCGTTGCCCAGGGCAACCAGGGCACCACTGACGTTTTCCCAGGCATCGCTGTCGGGCACGCCGGCCGGCAACATGGAACCGGTGAACAGCACCGACGCCGGCAGGCCCAGCAGTTGGAAGCTCATGGCGGCCGCGCTGTAGGCCAGCGTGTCGGTGCCGTGCAGGATGAGCACGGCATCGTAGCCTTCATCCACCGCTTCGATCACGGCGATACGCAAACGCTGCCAGTAGGCGGGGGTCATGTTGGCGCTGTCGATTAGCGGCGACATTTCCCGCAAGCGCCAGGCGGGCACTTTGAGTTGAGGTTGGCTGGCGAGGTAATCGGCCATCCGCGCTTCAAAACCGGAGGCAGGGACCAGGCCGTTGGCGCTGGCCTGCATGCCGATGGTGCCACCGGTGTAGAGCACCATGACGTTGTGTGAAGGGGGCATCGAAAAAATCTCCTGAACGAGTACACCGCGTGGCCCAGAGCATGCCCAAGGCCACGCGGCGTGTCACCTTTAGCGTTGCGCTTGGGCGACCGGTTCAGCGCTGGCCTGCGACGTTGGCGCAGGCTTCAGCGGGGTGGCTGGCCAGGCGTTCAAGTCCAGGTCCAGATCCGGGAACTGGCTGGAATCAAATACCGGGGTCTTGATACCCGCAGCGCGTTGGTCGTCGTAGTCGCGCAGGATGCGCATGGCGATCTTGAACAGCAGCGCCAGGGCGATCAGGTTGACGAACGCCAGCATGGTCATGGTGATGTCGGCGAAGGCAAACACCGTGCTGAGGTTTTCAATAGAACCCCAGAAAATCAGCACCAGCACCAGGGCGCGATAGCCGATCAGTGCCTTGCGGTTTTCGCCGATCAAGAAGCGCAGGTTGCTCTCGCCCAGGTAGTAGTTGTACAGAATCGAGGTGAACACAAACAACGCCAGGGCTACCGAGATGAACATCCGGCCCCAGTCACCGACCACCGCCGCCAGGGAGTTCTGGGTCAGGGCAATGCCGTCACCTTCAAAGCCCGGCGTGTAGAAACCCGAGAGCAGGATCAGCAACGCGGTGCAGGTGCAGATGACGAAGGTGTCGAGGAACACGCTGAACGCTTGCACGACGCCTTGAGCCACCGGGTGTTCCACCGAGGCCACGGCGGCGACGTTGGGCGCACTGCCAAGGCCGGCTTCGTTGGCAAACACGCCGCGTTTCACACCCATGATGATGGCGCTGCCCACCAGGCCACCAAAAGCCTGGTCCAGGCCAAAGGCGCTCTTGACGATAGTCATCAGCATGGCCGGCACCTGGTCAAATTGCAGCACAATCACGTACACGGTCACGGCGATGTAGACCAGGGTCTTGATTGGTACCAGCAAGTCGGCAATCGAGGCGATCCGCTTGATCCCACCGACGAACACCAGGCCCAGCAGCACCGCCAGGCCCAGGCCTGTGTAAGTGGTATCGAGGCCAAAGGCGTTGTTCAGCGAGTGGGTCACGGCATGGGCTTGCAGGCCGTTGAAGGCAAAGCCGAAGGTCACCAGCAGCAGGAACGCCATGACCATCCCCAGCCAGCGCTTGTGCAGGCCATGCTGGATGTAATAGGCCGGGCCGCCACGGTATTGGCCCTCGGAATCGCAGCGCTTGTAGAGCTGGCCGAGAGAGCACTCGATAAAGCTTGAGGACATGCCCACCAGCGCGGTGACCCACATCCAGAACACGGCGCCGGGGCCGCCCAAGGTTACGGCGATACCGACGCCGGCGATGTTACCGGCACCCACTCGGCCGGCGAGGCTGAGCATCAGTGCCTGGAACGAGCTGAGTTGGCCAGCGCTGCTTTTCAGGCTGTTGCCAAACACCGAAAACATATGAAAAAAGTGACGCAGTTGAACGAAACGCGAGCGGATCGTGAAGTAACCACCGAGCCCGACAATGAGCACGATCAGTACTTTCCCTGAGAGGAAGTCGTTGATGACTTCAAGCATGGAGTATTCCTCGCTGATTTTTCTAATGGCAAACCCTGAACGGCGCGATTCGCCGCAATGCACCAGGCAGTGCACGACGGTTCGACCCAATCCTTTTTGCGGGTTGTTATTCATGCGGCTTTCGCACATCCCAGGGGCTCGTTACCGCCGACCACTGACGCGAAGAGGGGCGGCACTATACCTAGGCGAGCGCTATACGTCTGCACGGGGCGATTAAAGGTTTCAGCTACACGCTTTCATCAGGCAAAAAAAAGGGCCTGGAGAATGAATCTCCAAGCCCTCAAAAGGTGAGAGGTGTCTAGTCCCTCAACCTGGTGAGCGGTGCAGCAGCGCTTAGGCCTTCAAGGGCACCAGGCGCGGGGCAATCATGTTTTCCGGGCGCAGGATGTCGTCGAGCATGGCGTCGTCGAGCAAGCCTTCTTCACGCACCAGTTCCAGCACGCCGCGGCCGCTTTCAAGGGCGATGCGGGCGATGCGGGTGGCGTTTTCATAGCCGATGTACGGGTTCAGCGCGGTGACCAGGCCGATGGAGTGCTCCACCAGCTCGCGGCAGCGGGCTTCGTTGGCGGTGATGCCGACGATGCAGTGCTCGCGCAGCATGTCCATGGCCCGTTGCAGCAGGCGGATCGAGTCGAAGATCTTGTAGGCGATCAGCGGCTCCATCACGTTCAGTTGCAGTTGGCCGCCTTCGGCCGCGATGGTCAGCGCCAGGTCGTTGCCGATAATCTGGAACGCCACTTGGTTGACCGCTTCCGGGATTACCGGGTTGACCTTGCCGGGCATGATCGAGCTGCCTGGCTGGCGCGCCGGCAGGTTGATCTCGTTGATCCCGGTGCGTGGGCCGCTGGACAGCAGGCGCAGGTCGTTGCAGATCTTCGACAGCTTCACCGCAGTACGCTTGAGCATGCCGGAGAACAGTACGAAGGCGCCCATGTCGGAGGTGGCTTCGATCAGGTCGGCAGCCGGTACCAGCGGTTGACCGCTGATGGTCGCCAGACGCTGGACGGCCAAGGCCTGGTAACGCGGGTCGGCATTGATGCCGGTACCGATGGCGGTGCCGCCCAGGTTAACTTCGGTCAACAGCTCCGGCGCCATGGTTTTCAGGCGCGCCAGGTCTTCACCCAGGGTGGTGGCGAAGGCGCGGAACTCCTGGCCGAGGGTCATCGGCACGGCGTCTTGCAGTTGGGTGCGGCCCATCTTCAGGACGTGGTTGAACTCGACGCCCTTGGCGGCGAACGCCTGGATCAGGCTGTCGAGGCTGGCCAACAGTGCGTCGTGGCCCAGCAGCAGACCCAGGCGGATCGCGGTCGGGTAGGCGTCGTTGGTCGACTGCGCCATGTTCACGTCGTTATTGGGGTGCAGGTATTGGTATTCGCCCTTGCTGTGGCCCATGGCCTCCAGCGCGATGTTGGCGATGACTTCGTTGGCATTCATGTTGGTTGAAGTGCCAGCGCCGCCTTGAATCATGTCCACCACGAACTCTTCGTGGAAATCGCCGCGGATCAGGCGGGCACAGGCTTCGCTGATGGCAGCGTGCTTGGCTTCGCTGAGCTGGCCCAACTCGCGGTTGGCGTCAGCGGCGGCCTGTTTGACCATCGCCAGACCGACCACCAATTTGGGGTAATGCGAAATCGGAACGCCAGAGAGACGGAAGTTATTCACTGCTCGCAGGGTCTGGATGCCGTAATACGCTTGAGCAGGTACTTCGAGTACGCCAAGCAGGTCTTTTTCGGTACGGAATGATGCAGCGGAGGACATGACGGAAATCATCTCAATATGGACCCGGGCTAGGCCGGAACGCTGTGAATGCTAGGCTTGCAGAAGATTTTGGGCCAATGCTATTAAGCACTGGCCTATGCATAAACGGCATAATGTCGGTGTGACCCGGCTATCATGTCGAACGTGTGAGCCAAAATGGTGCGTGTCCGGGGAGGACGAGATGAATCTGGAAAGCAAATGGCTGGAAGACTTTAGCGCCCTGGCCGCCACCCACAGCTTCTCCCAGGCGGCAGAGCGTCGCTTCGTCACCCAGCCGGCGTTCAGTCGACGCATTCGCAGCCTGGAGGCAGCGCTGGGGCTGACGTTGGTCAATCGCTCGCGCACGCCGGTTGAGCTGACAGCGGCGGGGCAGTTGTTTCTGGTGACGGCGCGTACCGTGGTCGAACAGCTGGGTGAAGTGCTGCGTCACCTGCATCACCTGGAAGGCGGGCAGGGCGAAGTCATGCAAGTGGCGGCGGCGCACTCACTGGCGCTGGGCTTCTTTCCGCGCTGGATCGCCCAGTTGCGCAACGAAGGCTTGAACATCGCGACGCGGCTGGTGGCCACCAACGTTGGCGACGCCGTACATGCACTGCGTGAGGGCGGATGCGATTTGATGCTGGCGTTCTACGACCCGGACGCGGCGATGCAGATGGATGCTGAAATCTTCCCGTCGCTGCACCTGGGCAACACCGAAATGCTCCCCGTATGCGCCGCTGATGCTGACGGCAAGCCGCTGTTCGACCTGGAAGGCGAAGGCAGCGTGCCGCTGCTGGCCTACAGCGCGGGGGCGTTTCTCGGGCGCTCGGTGAATTTGCTACTGCGCCAGCGCGCGCTGCGCTTCACCACCATTTATGAAACCGCCATGGCCGACAGCCTTAAAAGCATGGCCCTGGAAGGCCTGGGCATCGCCTGGGTGCCGCGCTTGAGCGTGCGCGCCGAACTGGCTCGGGGGGAGTTGGTAGTCTGTGGCGGTCCGCAATGGCATGTGCCGCTGGAGATTCGCGTGTACCGCTGTGCGCTGGTGCGCAAGGCCAATGTGCGGTTGTTGTGGCGCAAGTTGGAAGGTGGCGTGGCGCAGAGCTCCCCGGCGGAACTCGGTTGATGTGGGCGCTGGCTTGCCAGCGCCCACACTGATTTACGGTGTTTTCGCTGACCTTGGAGTCAATAAAACCACCGATTCAGGGTGTAAGACAGATGGTCGTCCAAGGGGCTGTTTATCTACAGTATTACGGTATACTGCGCGGCCTTCGGCCGGTCCAACCGGCCCTAATTCGTACAACAAGCCACGCCGGATTTCCCGCGTGGCTTGTTTGTTTTTTGACGCGCCTGCGGGCGCCCAGAGAGAAGAGGCACGACGATGAGTGCATTGGTTGGCGTGATCATGGGCTCCAAGTCCGATTGGTCCACCCTTAGCCACACCGCCGATATGCTGGAAAAGCTCGGCATTCCTTATGAAGTGAAGGTGGTCTCCGCCCACCGCACGCCAGATTTGCTGTTCCAGTATGCCGATGAAGCAGAATCCCGTGGCATCGAGGTGATCATCGCCGGTGCCGGTGGCGCAGCTCACCTGCCGGGCATGTGCGCGGCCAAGACCCATCTGCCTGTACTCGGCGTGCCGGTGCAGTCGTCGATGCTCTCGGGCGTGGACTCGCTGTTGTCCATCGTGCAGATGCCGGCCGGTATTCCGGTGGCAACGCTTGCGATCGGCAAGGCTGGTGCGATCAACGCAGCCTTGCTGTCCGCCAGCATCCTGGGCGCCAAGCACCCGCAGTTTCACGTGGCACTGAAAAAATTCCGCGCTGAGCAGACAGACAACGTCCTGGACAATCCAGACCCACGCATCGCCTGAGGTTGTTGATTGATGAAAATCGGTGTAATCGGTGGCGGCCAACTGGGCCGCATGCTGGCCTTGGCGGGAACTCCGCTGGGGATGAACTTCGCTTTCCTTGATCCTGCGCCGGACGCTTGCGCGGCTGCCCTGGGTGAACACCTTCGGGCTGACTACAGCGACCCGGATCACCTGCGTCAATTGGCCGAAGAAGTCGACCTGGTGACCTTCGAGTTCGAAAGCGTCCCAGCCGAAACCGTGGCCTTCCTGTCGCAGTTCGTCCCGGTGTACCCGAGCGCCGAAGCCTTGCGCATCGCTCGCGACCGCTGGTTCGAAAAGAGCATGTTCAAGGACCTCGGCATCCCGACACCGGCATTCGCCGACATCCAGTCCCAGGTGGATTTGGACGCCGCCGTCGCTGCCATCGGCCTGCCCGCCGTGCTGAAAACCCGCACCCTGGGTTATGACGGCAAGGGTCAGAAAGTCCTGCGCACCGCCGCCGATGTGGTCGGCACCTTTGCCGAGCTGGGCAGCGTCGCCTGTCTGCTGGAAGGCTTCGTACCGTTCACCGGTGAAGTCTCGCTGATCGCCGTGCGTGCTCGCGATGGCGAAACCCGCTTCTACCCGCTGGTGCACAACACCCACGACAGCGGCATCCTCAAGCTGTCTGTGGTCAGCACCGACCACCCGCTGCAATCCCTGGCCGAAGACTATTCCAGCCGAGTGTTGAAGCAGCTGGATTACGTCGGCGTGATGGCGTTCGAGTTCTTTGAAGTCGACGGCGGCCTCAAGGCCAACGAAATCGCCCCGCGGGTGCACAACTCCGGGCACTGGACCACCGAAGGCGCCGAGTGCAGCCAGTTCGAAAACCACCTGCGGGCGGTAGCGGGCTTCCCTTTGGGCTCGACGGCCAAGGTCGGCGAGAGCGCAATGCTCAACTTTATCGGTGTTGTCCCGCCTGTGGACAAGGTCATCGCCATTGATGACTGCCATCTGCACCACTACGGCAAGGCGTTCAAGGTCGGGCGCAAGGTCGGTCATGCCAACCTGCGTTGCGCGGATCGCGCGACCCTGGAGCAGCAGATCCTCAAGGTCGAGGCGCTGATCGCCGAACAATAAGCCATGAGTTGGCGGGAACCATTGGTATCCGCCATCCTCTGATTGCAGGATGCCAAAGTCTGACTAGGCTCTAGCTAAATTCATTCAGAGGGAAATGCCATGGGTATTATTGGAACCATTTTTATCGGTTTGATTGTCGGCCTGCTGGCACGTTTCCTGAAACCAGGCGACGACAGCATGGGCTGGATCATGACCATCCTGCTGGGTATCGCCGGCTCCCTGATTGCTACCTACGGTGGCCAGGCGCTGGGTATCTACCAGGCTGGCCAGGGCGCCGGCTTCTTCGGTGCGCTGATAGGTGCCGTCGTGCTGCTGGTGATCTACGGTCTGCTGAAAAAGAAGTAATTCAGCGACCATGCCCTCTGCGCTGCGCAGGCGCAGAGGGCTAGAATGCCCGGCGACTTTCGTCCTTTCTTTTGCCGAGCCCCTCCATGCGCCGTCTTCTGTTGACTGTTCTTTTACTGGGCACTGGCCTGGCCCATGCTGGCGAGCTGCCGGAAACCGACTGGCTGGAACTGATGCCCAAGTCGGACCAGAAAGCCCTCGAACAAATGCCGGATATTGACCACGACTCCCCCGAAGCCAATGGCACCTTTACCGACAAGGGTGGCTTGAAGCAGAGCAAGGGTTTACCGGCGGTGATGTATTCCACCAAGACCGTGGCCGCGATGAACGGCAAGAATATCCGCATCGGCGGTTATCCGGTGCCGCTGGAAACCGACGCCAAGGGTCGCAGCACGCTGTTCTTCCTGGTGCCGTACCCAGGCGCGTGCATTCACGTACCGCCGCCACCGCCCAACCAATTGGTGCTGGTGCGTTATCCCAAGGGATTGACGCTCGATGACATCTATACACCGCTGTGGGTGACCGGCACGTTGAAGGTGGAGACGGTCAACAATGACTTGGCTGATGCGGCTTATGCGCTGGATGCAGGGAAGGTGCGGGTGGTCAAGGAGTCGGACTTGTAGGCGCGATTTACAAGGCGATACTGGTGATGCTCACACCCAAGGTATGGCTCTCACCTGGTGCCAAGGTCGCCACGTCGTCCATCACATTCGCCGTCTCGATGCACAGCATGCGCTGCCAGCCGTCGTCGGCCATGTCGCTGAAGGCCTTGGCCCGTTCGGTCCACGGGTTCCAGATCACCGTTGAGCGCGAGCCGGTGCTGGTCAGCTGGATGCGACGCTGCCAGTCTGGGTCGACAATATTCAACTGCGCGGGTGTGTCGAGGTAGATGCGGTCGGTTTCGCCGGTAAAGTGCAGCAGGCCTGACTGTTTCGCGGTGTTCCAATCATTTGTGGTGTCGATGTAGTCCAGGCCGTCGAGGCCTTTGACCTGCACATTGCGCACATCGCTGACGGCGAAGTAACTGTGCAACGCCTGGCTGATGGTCACGCTGTCGGTGCCACGGTTATGGCTGGTCAGGCGGATATGCAGTTGATCATCCAGCAGCAGGCTCATCTTCAGGTCGACCTGATGGGGCCAGCCAGGGAAACCACCCTCGGGCACCGGCAGCACGAATTCCACTCGTAGCGCCTCGCCTTCGCTTTCGATGCCTGCCAATTCCCAGTCTACCGCTCGGACGAAGCCGTGAGCCCCTGCGGGCTCGTTGCTGTGACGCATGGCCTGCACGCTTTGCGGGTTACGGTCGAAGATGCCGAACCACGGCCAGCACACCGGCACGCCGGTACGGATGCCTTTGCCTGTCTTGAATACTGCTTCATCGTTGGGCCAGATCACCGGCTTCTCGCCCAGACGCTGGTAGCTGATGATGTGCGCGCCTTGTTGGGCTACCAACAATTCAGTGCCGTCGTGGCGTATGCGCCAACAATTGAGCTCATCCAGTTTCACGGTTTCAACGTCGGGCATAGACATAGGCGCACACTCTCAATGAAAGGCGATTGGGCAAGGACAGGCAATGGGCAATTGACCGTCAAAACGCAGCGATGTTTAACGCGCCCGCGACGGAACCGACCGAGTGCGGCCGCTGCCATCAATGGCAACAAACACAAATACCGCCTCGGTGACCTTGCGCCATTCGCTGGAGAGCGGGTCATCGCTCCACACTTCGACCATCATCTTGATCGAGCTGCGGCCGATTTCCAGGGCCTGGGTGTAGAAGGACAGCTGCGCGCCGACCGCCACCGGGACCAGGAAAGCCATGCGATCAATTGCCACGGTCGCCACGCGTCCGCCGGCGATCTTGCTGGCCATTGCCGTGCCGGCCAGGTCCATTTGGGCTACCAGCCAACCGCCGAAGATATCGCCGAAACCGTTGGTTTCACGCGGCAGGGCGGTGATTTGCAAAGCGAGATCGCCTTGCGGGATAGGATCTTCTTGTTCGAGTTCGATCATGCCGGGGGTGCCTCTGACCCGTGACGCTTTTATGGGTGTTTCAAGTGGATAGCCGACTGTTGGAAAAACGTTTCAGCACAAACATACTCCGTTCGATACGTTTCTCGTAAGGCGTACTAAAGGGAAACTCTGCCAAACCGGCTGGGGGCACCCAACAGCGTTTTGGCACAGCAGCCCCTCAAGGATGCGGGTTGCGCGCTTGCAAGGGCCGAGTATATCGACACGTTGTCGCCACGACGACCTCCAGGGGCTCATTTGGTCGGCAAATAGCAGCTGTAATGGGGCTTTTTACGGCAACTGTGCTCGTACTCTTTTCCTGCCACCGGCGAAAACGACACCGGCGCGGGATTATTTCGGACATTTGAATGGTTGAACGGGTCAGCGCTGTGCTTTTTCAAGCGATTTGCTATCTTGCCGAACCCGCCCTGGCTCAGCCAGCGTTACCGGGCTTGCCGTTCTGACTAATAAGAGAAGCCTTGCCATGTCCTCCGTGCCCGCAAGCAGTGCGCCAACGTCGCGCCCGCTGACCCGCAACGACTACAAAACCCTGTCGCTGTCTGCCTTGGGCGGGGCGCTGGAGTTTTACGACTTCATCATCTTCGTGTTTTTCGCCACCGTGGTCGGGAAACTGTTTTTCCCGCCAGACATGCCCGAATGGCTGCGCCTGATGCAGACCTTCGGCATCTTCGCCGCCGGTTACCTGGCGCGGCCGTTGGGCGGCATCATCATGGCCCACTTCGGCGACCTGCTGGGTCGCAAGAAGATGTTCACCCTGAGCATTTTCATGATGGCCGTACCCACTCTGATCATGGGCCTGCTGCCGACCTATGCGCAGATCGGCCTGTGGGCCCCCGTTCTGTTGCTGCTGATGCGAGTCATCCAGGGCGCGGCGATTGGCGGTGAAGTGCCGGGTGCGTGGGTGTTCGTCTCCGAACACGTCCCGCCACGGCATATCGGTTATGCCTGCGGCACCCTGACCAGTGGCCTGACCGCCGGCATCCTCTTGGGCTCCCTGGTGGCCACCGCGATCAACACCCTCTACACCCCGGAGCAAGTCTCCGATTACGCCTGGCGGATCCCGTTCCTGCTGGGCGGTGTGTTCGGCCTGTTCTCGGTGTACCTGCGTCGCTGGCTGCACGAAACACCGATCTTCGCCGAAATGCAGCAACGCAAGACATTGGCGGCTGAATTACCGTTGCGCGCCGTGTTGCGTGACCACCGTGGCGCTATCGTGCTGTCGATGCTGCTGACCTGGCTGCTGTCCGCCGGCATCGTCGTGGTGATCCTGATGACGCCAACCGTGCTGCAGACCATCTACCACTTCAGCCCGACCGTATCGCTGCAAGCCAACAGCCTGGCGATCGTCACCCTGAGCCTGGGCTGTATCCTCTCTGGCGCTCTGGCGGACCGTTTTGGTGCCGGCCGCGTGCTGATCGCCGGTTGCGCACTGTTGCTGGCAACGTCCTGGACCCTCTACCACAGCCTGCTTAATCACCCGGACTGGCTGTTCCCGCTGTACACCCTGACCGGCCTGTTTGTCGGCGTGGTCGGCGTGGTGCCTTACGTGATGGTCAAGGCCTTCCCGCCGGTGGTGCGCTTCAGCGGTTTGTCGTTCTCCTACAATGTGGCCTATGCAGTATTTGGCGGCCTGACGCCGTTGGCGGTGTCGTTGCTGATGAAGGAAAGCCCGATGGGCCCGGCTTACTACGTCGCCGTCATTTGTGTGATGGGGATGTTGGTGGGTGGATACCTGTGGAAAAAAGGGCGCTAAACATCCCTTGAAGGCTGCTACATAACCCTGTGGCGAGGGGGCTTGCCCCCGTTGGGCTGCGCAGCAGCCCCAAAGCCAGCCGCCTCGTCCTTCCCTATCAGTTTTTGCGTCCAATACTGGCCTTTCATCTAATTGTCACATTACAGACATAGAGTGTTCACACGGCCTGCCGATACTTGGCCCCGATCCAACTATCCCTATCTGCTAGGAGTAAGGCATGAAACTGAAGCGTTTGATGGCGGCAATGACTTTTGTCGCTGCTGGCGTTGCGACTGCCCACGCGGTGGCCGCTGGTGTTGACCCTGCAATCAAGTCCTACACCAAGACCACTGGTGTGTCGGGCAACTTGTCCAGCGTTGGTTCCGATACCCTGGCTAACCTGATGACCCTGTGGGCCGAGTCCTATAAAAAGGAATACCCGAACGTCAACATCCAGATTCAAGCCGCTGGGTCGTCCACAGCGCCACCGGCGCTGACTGAAGGCACCGCTAACCTGGGCCCGATGAGCCGCAAGATGAAGGACAACGAGCTGCAGGCCTTCGAACAGAAGCACGGTTACAAGCCAACCGCTATCCCGGTGGCTGTGGATGCCCTGGCTGTGTTCGTGCACAAGGACAACCCGATCCAGCACCTGACCATGGAGCAAGTCGACGCAGTCTTCTCCGCGACTCGTCTGTGCGGCGCCAAAGCTGACGTTAAAACCTGGGGCGACCTGGGCGTGACCGGTGACCTGGCCAACAAGCCAGTGCAACTGTTCGGTCGTAACTCGGTATCCGGCACCTACGGCTACTTCAAGGAAGAAGCCCTGTGTAAAGGTGACTACAAGCCAAACGTCAACGAACAACCAGGCTCGGCTTCGGTCGTGCAGTCCATCAGCTCTTCGCTGAACGGCATCGGTTACTCGGGCATCGGCTACAAGACCGCCAGCGTGAAGACCGTGGCCCTGGCCAAGAAAGGCAGCGATAAGTTTGTCGAAGACACCGAAGAAAACGCCCTGAACGGCAGCTACCCGCTGTCGCGTTTCCTCTACGTTTACGTCAACAAAGCCCCGAACAAGCCTCTGGCCCCGCTGGAAGCTGAGTTCGTGAAGCTGGTTCTGTCCAAACAGGGCCAGGAAGTTGTGGTGAAAGACGGCTATATCCCACTGCCAGCCAAAGTTGCCGCCAAGGCACTGGCTGACCTGGGTCTGACAGAAGGCGGCCAATAAGCCTCCAGTAAAACTGCCTTGAGCCTGGACGATGTCTCGGCTCAAGGCCCGGGCGGGGTCTGTAAGACCTGGACCCCGCCTCCAATTTTTCGGTCCGCTGCCAGCCCTGCTACGCGGCGGATTTCTTGCGTCACTGCATTGTCATCTTTCTGTCATACAGAATCGCTAGGGTGTGCGCATGAATGATCTGGCCAATTCCACCATGACGACGACTTCTCCTCCCAAGCGCATTGACTTCAATACGCCTGAGCTGCAACGCAAGCGCCGCATTCGCGCGCTCAAGGATCGCCTGACCCGTTGGTACGTCCTGATCGGCGGCCTCGCCGTTCTGGGCGCGATCACCTTGATCTTCTTCTTCCTCGCCTATGTGGTTGCGCCACTGTTCCAGGGTGCCAGCCTGACCAAGGAAGATGCCCTGACGCCTGCCTGGATACAGGGCGCCGGCAAGCCGCTGATGATCTCCCTGGAAGAGCAGAACCAGGTCGCCATGCGGATTTCCGACAAGGGCCAGGCGCTGTTCTTCAGTGTCGACAGCGGTGTCGAGTTGACGCGGGTCAATCTGCCGCTGCCGGCCGGTGCCAGCGTCGTCTCCTTTGCTGAAGACCAGCCGGGCAGCCCGCTGGTGATCCTCGGCCTGTCCAACGGCCAGTCTCTGGTGTTCCGCCACACTTACAAGGTGACCTACCCGGACGGCAAGAAGACCATCTCGCCTGCCATCGAATACCCTTACGGTGAAGCGCCGATCGTCCTCGACGAGCTGGGTCGCCCGTTGGAGCACGTTGCCCTCAACGCCACCGACACCTCGCTGGTGGTGGCCGGTTCCGCCGGTGCCTTCCTGAACGTGTTGTCCCTGAGCCGCGAAGAAAACATGATGACCGGCGAAGTCACCAGCGAGCAGAAGCGCATCGAGCTGCCGCAAATGACCGAGCCGGTGAAAGCCATCTTCGTCGACCCGCGCCAGCAGTGGCTGTACGTGATCAACGGTCGCGCCCTGGCCGATGTGTTCAGTCTGCGGGACAAGAGCCTCAACGGTCGCTACAAACTGTTGGAAGACGGTGCAAGCGAAGTGACGGCCAGTACTCAACTGGTAGGTGGCATCTCGCTGATCATCGGTACCTCCAAGGGTGGCCTGGCCCAGTGGTTCATGGCCCGAGACCCGGACGGCGAGCAACGCCTCAAGCAAATCCGCACCTTCCAGATGGGCACCACGCCGATCGTTGAAATTACCGCTGAAGAACGTCGCAAGGGCTTCGTTGCCCTCGACGCCTCCGGCAAGCTTGGCGTGTTCCACAGCACCGCCCACCGCACCTTGCTGGTGGACCCGGTCGTGGAAGGCCAAGGCATTTTCGGCATGTCGCCACGGTCCAACCGCATCATCGTTGAAGCGGGCGGTAAGCTGCAGCCGTTGCTGCTGGACAACCCGCACCCGGAAGTTTCCTGGAGCGCGTTGTGGAGCAAGGTTTGGTACGAAAACTACGACGAGCCTAAATACGTCTGGCAATCGACCGCCGCCAACACCGATTTCGAACCCAAGATGAGCCTGGCGCCACTGACCTTCGGTACGCTCAAGGCTGCGTTCTACGCCATGCTGCTGGCCGCGCCCTTGGCCATCGCTGCCGCCATCTACACTGCCTACTTCATGGCGCCGAGCCTGCGCCGCAAGGTCAAGCCGGTGATCGAGTTGATGGAAGCGATGCCGACGGTGATCCTCGGTTTCTTCGCCGGCCTGTTCCTTGCTCCGTATGTCGAAGGGCACCTGCCGGGGATTTTCAGCCTGCTGATGCTTATGCCGATTGGCATCCTGGTGGCTGGTTTTACCTTCAGCCGCCTGCCTGAGTCGATCCGTCTACGAGTCCCGGATGGCTGGGAAAGTGCGATGTTGATCCCGGTGATCCTGTTTATTGGCTGGCTCTCGCTGTACATGAGCCCGTACATGGAAACCTGGTTCTTCGGCGGCGACATGCGCATGTGGATCTCCCACGACCTGGGCATCACCTACGACCAGCGCAACGCCCTGGTAGTGGGCCTGGCCATGGGTTTCGCGGTGATCCCGAACATCTACTCCATCGCCGAAGACGCCGTATTCAGCGTGCCCCGCGGTTTGACCCTAGGCTCCCTGGCCTTGGGTGCCACGCCGTGGCAGACCATGACTCGCGTGGTGATTCTCACCGCCAGCCCTGGGATTTTCTCGGCACTGATGATCGGCATGGGCCGCGCAGTAGGTGAAACCATGATCGTGCTGATGGCCACCGGCAACACGCCGATCATGGAAATGAACCTGTTCGAAGGCCTGCGCACCCTGGCGGCCAACGTGGCGGTGGAGATGCCTGAGTCGGAAGTTGGCGGTAGCCATTACCGCGTGCTGTTCCTCTCGGCGATGGTGCTGCTGCTGTTTACTTTCGTCATGAACACCCTCGCCGAGCTGATCCGTCAGCGTCTGCGCAAGAAATACTCGTCGCTTTAAGAAAGGTAGAAGTCTGTGAAACAGAACTCCCTGAATGGATGGTTCAAGAGCGGCGCCCCTGGCGTCTGGATCAGCGGTGGCGCGGTGTCCATCGCGGTCATCATGACCATCGGTTTGCTGGCTGTAATCGCCGTGCGTGGTTTGGGCCACTTCTGGCCGGCTGACCTGATCCAGGCCAGCTACGACGTACCGGGCCAGGCTAACCATATGGTCATCGGCGAAGTGGTGCAGAAAGAACAAGTGCCCCGCGAACGCCTGAAAAGCGCCGGTTTACCGGTGCCGGACCAAGGTCCTGAATTCATGACCCGCGAGCTGATCAAGGTCGGTAACCGCGACTTGAACGGCAATGACTTCACCTGGATCGTCGGTGAGTGGCTGACCAACCAGACCACGCCGGTCGAGTTGATGGCTATCGAGCGTCGCGAGTGGGGCAATTTCTACGGCACCCTGGTCAACGTCAAACAGGACGGTAAGGTCATCGCCGAAGGCGCGGCGGCCTGGCCGGAACTGCAAGCCCGCGTGGGCCGGGTCAACAAGCTCGCCGCCGACCTCAAGAGTCTTGAGAAGTCGGACATCGGGGCGATCAACGCCGGTCTGGAACGCATCCGTTTGCACGGTCGCAAGCTGGAAATGGAAGGCAAGCTCGACGCCGCCGCCCAGGCCGACATGGATGCCGATCGCGCTGAATTGAATGCCCGTTACAAGGATATCGAAGCGCGCCTGGACGAGTTGCACACCCAGTTCAACCGCGACGCCCTGACCGCCCGTGATGCCAATGGCAAAGAAGTGGAAATCGGCATCGGCAAAGTGGTTCACGCTTACCAGCCGAACGCCATGGGCTACATGACCAAGGTCGGTTTTTACTTCAGCAAGATCTGGGAGTTCCTCAGCGACGACCCACGGGAAGCCAACACCGAAGGCGGGATCTTCCCGGCGATCTTCGGCACCGTGATGATGACCTTGATCATGGCGATTATCGTGACGCCGTTCGGTGTGCTGGCGGCGGTTTACTTGCGTGAGTACGCCAAGCAGAACACCTTGACACGGATTATCCGTATCGCGGTGAACAACCTGGCCGGTGTACCGGCAATTGTCTACGGTGTGTTCGGCCTGGGCTTCTTCGTCTACGTGCTGGGCGGTTCGGTGGACCGGCTGTTCTTCGCCGAAGCCCTGCCGGCGCCGACCTTTGGTACGCCGGGCCTGCTCTGGGCGTCCCTGACCCTGGCGCTGCTGGCAGTGCCGGTGGTGATCGTGGCGACTGAAGAAGGCCTGGCGCGGATTCCCCGCACCGTGCGTGAAGGCTCCCTGGCATTGGGCGCGACCAAGGCGGAAACGCTGTGGAAGATCGTCCTGCCGATGGCCAGCCCGGCGATGATGACCGGCATGATCCTCGCTGTGGCCCGCGCCGCTGGCGAAGTAGCGCCGCTGATGCTGGTGGGTGTGGTGAAACTGGCACCGTCGTTGCCGCTGGACGGTAACTATCCGTACCTGCACCTGGACCAGAAGATCATGCACTTGGGCTTCCATATTTACGATGTCGGCTTCCAGAGCCCCAACGTCGAAGCCGCACGGCCGCTGGTGTACGCCACCGCGCTGCTGCTGGTAATGGTGATCGCCACGCTCAACCTGTCGGCGGTGTGGATGCGTAACCACCTGCGCGAAAAATACAAAGCGCTGGATAGTTAAGCTCCCACAGGAGACGGCACCAGACACTGAATCAAGTAAGCCGCTGACCCAGCGGATCAACGAAACGAATTGGTAGCACAGGGAGCATCCCATGCAACACGAAACCCATTCCCACGGCATCAACATGTCAGCCCTGGGTCGCGACAAGCAGAGCCTGAGCCTCGCCCAGGAAACCGTGGCCATCGAAGTCCCGGGCCTGAGCCTGTACTACGGCGACAAGCAGGCGCTGTTCGACGTCAGCATGAACATCCCCAAGCAGCGCGTGACTGCCTTTATCGGCCCGTCCGGCTGCGGTAAGTCGACATTGCTGCGTACCTTCAACCGGATGAACGATCTGGTGGACGGCTGCCGCGTGGAAGGCGCGATCAACCTCTACGGCACCAACATCTACCGCAAGGGCGAAGACGTGGCCGAGTTGCGTCGCCGGGTGGGCATGGTGTTCCAGAAGCCCAACCCGTTCCCCAAGACCATCTACGAAAACGTGGTCTACGGCCTGCGCATCCAGGGCATCAACAAGAAACGCATCCTCGATGAAGCCGTGGAATGGGCCCTCAAGGGCGCGGCGCTGTGGGATGAAGTCAAGGACCGCCTGCACGAATCGGCCCTGGGCCTATCCGGCGGCCAGCAACAACGTCTGGTGATTGCCCGCACCATCGCCGTGGAACCGGAAGTGCTGCTGCTCGACGAACCATGCTCGGCACTCGACCCGATCTCCACGCTGAAAGTCGAAGAGCTGATCTACGAACTGAAATCCAAATTCACCATCGTTATCGTGACCCACAACATGCAACAGGCCGCTCGGGTGTCCGACTACACCGCGTTCATGTACATGGGCAAACTGGTGGAATTCGGCGACACCGATACCCTGTTCACCAATCCGGCGAAGAAGCAGACCGAAGACTACATCACCGGTCGGTATGGCTAGTAGGGGCAGTTGCGAGCCGCAAGCTTCAAGCGGCAAGTAAGAGCGATTTTACGGAACGACATACATCAGCTTGCAGCTTGTAGCTTGCGGCTTACAGCTTTTGCGGAGCAAACGCATGATTAGCAAAGAAGGCCTTACCCATCACATCTCCGCGCAGTTCAATGCCGAGCTTGAGGAAGTGCGCAGCCACCTCCTGGCCATGGGCGGGCTGGTGGAGAAGCAAGTCAACGACGCCGTCACGGCGCTGATCGAGGCCGACTCGGGCCTGGCCCAGCAGGTGCGCGAGATTGATGACCAGATCAACCAGATGGAACGCAACATCGACGAAGAATGCCTGCGCATTCTCGCCCGTCGCCAGCCGGCGGCGTCTGACCTTCGGTTGATCATCAGCATCTCCAAGTCGGTGATCGACCTGGAGCGGATCGGCGACGAAGCCACCAAGATCGCCCGTCGGGCCATCCTGTTGTGCGAAGAAGGCGAAGCGCCGCGTGGCTACGTGGAAGTGCGTCATATCGGTGATCAGGTGCGCAACATGGTTCGTGATGCCCTGGACGCTTTTGCCCGCTTCGACGCCGACCTGGCCTTGTCGGTAGCCCAGTACGACAAGATCATCGACCGCGAATACAAAACTGCTTTGCGTGAACTGGCCACCTACATGATGGAAGACCCGCGCTCTATCTCGCGGGTGCTGAACATCATCTGGGTCCTGCGCTCCCTGGAGCGTATCGGCGACCACGCCCGTAATATCTCGGAATTGGTGATCTACCTAGTGCGTGGCACTGACGTGCGGCACATGGGTCTCAAGCGCATGAAGGCCGAAGTTGAAGGCACAGCCGATCAAATCCCTAATGTTCCAGGCGTTTCTGACGATAAGTAAGATTGCCCGAGAAATAAACGCCCGGCCTCTGGTCGGGCGTTTTCGTTTGTGGCGTATGAATTTTGCGCTGCGGACGCAGGTAAGGTCCCGGCGTGACTGAAGAGTTTTGGCGAAATGCCATCAGCGAAGCGCTATGCTTGCCGGGGTTTTTATAGGATGAAGGGTCGATGAGCAAAGTCAGTGTGTTGGTGGTGGATGACGCCTCGTTTATTCGCGACCTGGTGAAGAAGTGCCTGCGCAACTACTTCCCCGGTATCAAGATCGAAGATGCGGTGAACGGCAAAAAGGCCCAGGCCATCCTGATGCGCGAAACCTTCGACATGGTCCTGTGCGACTGGGAAATGCCGGAAATGTCCGGTCTGGAACTGTTGACCTGGTGCCGTGAACAGCCTCATCTCAAAGCCATGCCATTTGTCATGGTGACCAGCCGTGGCGATAAGGAAAACGTAGTCCAGGCGATCCAGGCCGGCGTTTCCGGCTATGTCAGCAAGCCCTTCACCAACGAACAGTTGCTGAGCAAGGTCAAGCAGGCACTGAACAAGATCGGCCGCCTCGATGCGCTGATCGCCAGCGCCCCGACCAAGATGAACTCGGCCTTCGGCAACGACTCCCTGAGCGCGCTCACCGGTGGCAAGCCCGAAGCGGTCAAGCCAGCCCCGGTGGCGGCGCCCAGCAAAGGACTGCTCAACAGCCCGCCCGTGCAAGCGCCGGCAGCAGCATCGGCGGCCAGCGGTCGCGGCCAGGGCCAACTGCGCCTGTCCAGCGGCACCCAGCAATGCGTGATCAAGGCCCTGAGCATCAAGGAAGCGCTGCTGGTGGTGCGTCGCGGTGAAGTCTTGCCCCAGGTGCTGGAAAGCGCGGTGCTCGACCTTGAACAGGGCGACAACGCCGAAGTGGCCCGTCTCAACGGCTACCTGCATGCCATCGTCGCCTTTGAGCCCAAGCCCGACAGCGACTGGCTGCAACTGACCTTCCGCTTTATCGACCAGGATGCGCAGAAACTGGACTATATCTCCCGGCTGATTGCCCGCGGCACGGCGCAGAAGCATTTTGTACCGGGTGCATGATCTCCCCGAATGACCCCACACAGCGTTGTCATGATCCCTTGTTAGCCTGCCATTCAGTCGTTCTCGGCAGGCCTACCTTATGCTCGCGCGCTCAGTGCTTTTCTGTGGACTGCTCACGGTCGCCACGTCGGCGATGGCCATGACCCTCTACAAATCTACCGATGCTAACGGCGTCGTCTTTTTCAGCGACCGACAGACGTCGGGGGCGCAGGCGTTTGTATTCCAGGATCGGATGATCGAGCACCCTAAGCGCCAGGTACTCTACCCCCAAAAGCATCAGAATCGGCTGCAAGCCCCGTCCGCCCGTACCCCATCCTATCGTTACCCCTTGCCTTGGCAGGGTGGCCCATTTCGTCTGACCCAGGGCGCGAACGGCACCTTCAGCCATTGCGACGTCAAGAGCCGCTACGCCATGGACATCGCCATGCCCGAAGGCACGCCGATCATCGCAGCGCGGGGCGGGGTGGTGGTGAAAACCGAGAATGACCAGGCCGGACGTGGCAGTGATCCGTCGGGCAACTTCGTGCGGGTGTTGCACGACGATGGCACGATGGGCGTGTACCTGCATCTCAAGCAAGGTTCGGTCAGCGTTTGGGAGGGGCAGCGCGTGGCGGTGGGCAGTGCGCTGGGGCTGTCGGGCAATACCGGTAACAGCAGCGGGCCACACCTGCATTTTGTGGTGCAGCGCAACACCAGGTTGGGGTTGGTGTCGATTCCGTACGAGTTCAATCAGCCGGTGCAGGCTTTGCCCAACTTTGCGTTGGGCACGCCATGAGGCTGTAGGAGCAAGCTTGCTCGCGATGGTCGTTAACGATGACGCGGGGAACCTGGCACCCAACGGCGCTCTCTGGTTCTTCGCGAGCAAGCTCGCTCCTACAGTTAATCGAGCATCAGCACCTTGGCCAGCACGATCTTCGGCCCTTTCATCTTCTTGATGATGATGCGCAAGCCTTCGACTTCCAGCACTTCTTCCTCTTCCGGCACCCGCTTGAGGGTTTCGTAGATCAGCCCGGCGAGGGTTTCGGCTTCGATGTGGTCCAGGTCGATACCCAGCAGGCGCTCGATCTTGAACAGCGGCGTATCACCACGTACCAGCAACTTGCCCGGCTGGTAGGCGAGAATGCCGCGCTCGGCCTTGCGGTGTTCGTCCTGGATGTCACCCACCAGTACTTCCAGCACATCTTCCATGGTCAGGTAGCCGATGATATTGCCGTCGGCTTCCTCCACCAGGGCAAAGTGCGCACCGCCCTTGCGGAACTGCTCCAGCAATTGCGACAGCGGCATGTGCCGGGAAACGCGCTCCAGCGGGCGGGTCAGTTCGGCCAGGTTGAACGACTCGGGAATATGGTCCAGGGCCGCCAATTCCAGCAGCAGGTCCTTGATGTGCAGCAGGCCGACGAATTCGTTACGCACCGCGTCGTACACCGGGTAGCGGCTGAATTTGTGGCGGCGGAACAGCGCCAGGATTTCCTTGAGCGGGGCGTTGAAATCCAGGGTCACCAGGTCTTCCCGGGAATTGGCCCAGTCCACCACTTCCAGTTCGCCCATTTCCACGGCCGAGGCCAATACGCGCATGCCTTGGTCGCTGGGGTCCTGGCCACGGCTGGAGTGCAGGATCAGTTTCAGTTCTTCGCGGCTGTAATGGTGATCATGGTGCGGGCCGGGCTCGCCTTGGCCGGCAATGCGCAGGATGGCGTTGGCGCTGGCGTTGAGCAGGTAGATCGCCGGGTACATGGCCCAGTAGAACAGGTACAGCGGCACGGCGGTCCACAGCGACAACAGCTCGGGTTTGCGAATGGCCCAGGATTTGGGTGCCAGTTCACCGATCACGATGTGCAGGTAGGAAATCACGAAGAAGGCGGAAAAGAACGACACGCCCTTGATCACTTCGGTCGATTCGACGCCCATGGCACCCAGCAGCGGTTCCAGGATGTGCGCGAAGGCAGGCTCACCGACCCAGCCCAAGCCCAGGGAGGCGAGGGTGATACCCAATTGACAGGCCGAGAGATAGGAGTCGAGCTGGTTGTGCACGGTGCGCAGGATCTGTCCGCGCCAGCCGTTGGAGTGGGCGATGGCCTCGATCCGGGTGGAGCGCAGTTTGACCATGGCAAATTCCGCAGCAACGAAAAAGCCGTTGAGCAGTACCAGGACCAGTGCAAAAAGAATCATGCCGAAATCGGCGAAGAGTGTCGCGAGGGTGATACTAGGGGAAGGGTCCATGATGGGGTTTTGCGGGTTCCGTCGAGTCAAAAAGGATGAACAGGTGGGCCTGAAAGGCAGGCTCAAGACTACCAATGTAGCGGCTGAACCGGCGCTTGCCTAGTGCCCGCTGCCGGGCGGGGCTACTCGTTCTGGCTGACCACCCGCGAGCGTGTCACCTGCGCCGGCGGGAAATGGCAGGTAAACGTACTGCCTTGACCTGGCACGCTGCCGATTTCCAGGCGTGCGCGATGGCGCAGCAGCACATGCTTGACGATCGCCAGGCCCAGGCCGGTACCACCCGTGTTGGAGTTGCGGCTGGAGTCGACGCGGTAGAAACGTTCGGTCAGGCGTGGCAAGTGCTTGCTGTCGATGCCAATCCCCGAATCCTGCACGCTCAGGTGTGCGCCCTGGTGATCGGCCCACCAGCGGATACGGATCGTGCCCTTGTCCTGGGTGTATTTCACCGCGTTGAACACCAGGTTGGAAAAGGCGCTGCGCAACTCGCCCTCGCTGCCCTTGAGCAGGACCGACGGGTCGGCCTCCAGCGAAATGCTCTGTCCGCGCTGCCCGGACAAGGCTTGGGCGTCGCTCTTGATGGTTTGCAACAGGCTCTGTACCGGCACTGGCTGGTTGTCCGAGGGGTAGTCGGTGGCTTCCAGCTTGGCCAGCAGCAACAGGTCGTTGAGCAGGGTTTGCATGCGTGAGCCTTGCTGCTGCATCTGCTGCAGGGCACGGCTCCAGCGCGGGTTCACCTCTTCGACGTTATCCAGCAACGTCTCCAGGTAGCCGCAGATCACCGTCAGTGGCGTGCGCAGTTCATGGGAGACGTTGGCGACGAAATCCTTGCGCATCTGTTCCAGTTGATGGATACGGGTGACATCGCGCACCAGCATCAGATGCTCGTTATTGCCGTAGCGCGTCAGGTACAACTGGATGCGCACTCGGTCGTTGGTGGGCGATGGAATCTCCAAGGCCTCTTCAAAGTTGTCCTGCTCGAAGTATTCCTTGAAGCGCGGATGGCGCACCAGGTTGGTCACCGGTTGGCCACTGTCCTGGGGCGTCTTGAGGCCCAGCAGGGTTTCGGCGGCGCGGTTCCACCATTCTAGGTTGCCGTCGCTGTCGAGCATGATCACCGCGTCTTTCAGCGCGGCGGTGGACTCCTGGACCCGGTCGATCACTGCCTGCAGGCGCCCGCGCACCCGTTGGTCGCGGCGTTGCAGGTGGTAGATGCTGTCGAACACCTCGCCCCACAGGCCGTAGCCGTCGGGTGGCGCTTCGTCGGGTTTATGCTGGCGCAGCCACTCGTGCAGGCGCAGCAATTGCTTGAGGGTCCAGCCCAGGTAGAGGCCGAGGCCGACGGCCAGGCTCCAGCCGTAGAAGCCGCTGACCAGGCCCACCAGCAGACAGCCGGTGATCAACAGGAGCATGTGGCGGATCAGGGTGCTGTGCCAGTTTTGGTTCACTTTGCGTCCTTCGGAGCAGTTGCAAGTTTCAAGCTACAAGCGGCAAGTCAAAGCGATGCGGCTTTTGACTTGCCGCTTGTAGCTGGCAGCTTCCCGCTGCCTTATCAGCTTTTTGTTGAAAACCGATAACCGGTGCCGCGCACGGTTTGTACCAGATTCTCGTAGGACTCGCCCAAGGCTTTGCGCAGGCGGCGAATATGCACGTCGACGGTGCGTTCTTCCACGTACACGTTGCCGCCCCAGACCTGATCCAGCAGTTGCCCGCGGGTGTAGGCACGCTCCTGGTGGGTCATGAAAAATTGCAGCAGACGGTATTCGGTGGGGCCCATCTCGGCAGGTTTGCCATCGATGGTGACGCGGTGGCTGATGGGGTCCAGCAACAGGCCGCCAACTTCGATAGGCGCTTCGCCATCGGTGGGCCCGGCGCGGCGCAATACGGCTTTCAGGCGGGCGACCAACTCCCGTGGGGAAAACGGCTTGGTGATGTAGTCATCGGCGCCGACCTCCAGGCCCTGGATCTTGTTGTCCTCTTCGCCCTTGGCAGTGAGCATGATGATTGGGATATCCCCGGTCAGCTCATCGCGCTTGAGGCGCCGGGCCAGCTCGATGCCAGAAGTGCCGGGCAGCATCCAGTCCAGCAAAATCAGGTCTGGCTTGCGGTCGACGATAATGGCATGGGCCTGCTGGGAGTTCTCCGCCTCCAGGCAGTCATAGCCGGCCATTTCCAACGCAACGGCGATCATTTCGCGAATAGGCGCTTCGTCGTCAACGATCAGAATGCTCCTGCCAACCATGCTAAGTCCTCTTGTCATTTAACTGTCTTGCGCCGCATTAGATAACGGAATTATTGCAGTCGTGTGACAGTATTTTAGTAGCCTGCGCAATCGGCGCTGTCCTGAACTACGCTTTGGGTCCGAATCCTGACAACTACAAAAGGAAGGTTCCGATGACTCACAGTACTTTTTCCTGGAAAGTCCTGCTGGTAACGACGGCGTTAACGCTGCCGACACTGGCGTTTGCGGCTGATCCGGCGATGACCAAAGACGGGATGTTGGTGGATCACGAGGGCATGACGCTCTACACCTTCGCCAAGGATGCCGACGGCAAGTCCATGTGCAATGACAAGTGCGCTACCAACTGGCCACCGCTGATGGCTGAATCCACCGACAAACCCATGGGCAAATGGACCGTGATCACCCGTGACGACCAAAAGAGCCAATGGGCCTACAGCGGCAAGCCGCTCTACACCTTCGTCATGGATAAAGCGGCCGGTGACAAGACGGGTGATGGCAAAATGGATGGGGCGTGGAAAGTCGCCAAACCTTAATCCACGTCGCCCTTGAGATCATCGCGGGCTCGCCCGCGATGGTGTCGGCCCAGACACCACACATCCAGCGGGGCTCAACGAAACCCGTAATCCGCCACAATCCCGACAAAAATCGCCAACCCTGCCCAGTGGTTGTGCAAAAACGCCTTGAAGCACTTCAGCCGGTCCCGGTCACGGGTGTACCAAAACTCCCAGGCAAAGCACGCCGCCGCTGCCGCCAGTCCCAAGTGGAACCAGCCACCCAACTCAAAGCGCGACCCCGCCAGCAGCAGGCAAACCAGCGCCAGTCCCTGCAAGGTCAGGATGATCACCCGGTCGGCGTCGCCAAACAGAATGGCTGTGGATTTGACCCCGATTTTCAAGTCGTCTTCACGATCGGTCATGGCGTAGTAGGTATCGTAACCCACGGTCCACAACAGGTTGGCGATGTACAGCAACCAGGCGGTGGCCGGCAGGCTGCCGGTCTCGGCGGTGAACGCCATTGGCATGCCCCAGGAAAATGCCGCGCCCAGCACCACTTGCGGGTAATAGGTATAGCGCTTCATGAAGGGGTAACTGGCGGCCAACGCCAGGCCGCCCAACGACAGCCAGATAGTCATGGAGTTGGTCAGCAGCACCAGCAGGAAACTGAGGGTCATCAGTACCGCAAAGAACACCAGCGCCTCTTTCGAACTGATCTTGCCGCTCACCAGTGGCCGCTGTTCGGTGCGTTTCACATGGCCGTCGACCTTGCGGTCGGCCCAGTCATTGATCACGCAACCGCCGGCCCTGGTCAGCACCACGCCGAGGACGAAAATCACGATATTGGTCAGGGACGGCGAACCCTTACCGGCAATCCATAGCGCCCAAAGGGTCGGCCACAGCAGCAGGTAGATGCCGATAGGCTTGTCCATACGGGTCAGTTGAATAAAGTCCCAGGCCCTGGGGTTCAGGCGGTTCAAGGATTTGAGCAGACGCTGGTACATCAGCAATTCTCCGGGTGTTGGTGCACCGCCTGCCACAGGCTCGGCAGGAAGATTTCGGCCACCAGCACGCTCAGCGGCCCGCGATCAAAGCGCGAGCGGCGCGCCCACAGTGCACTGGCTTGCGCGGCCTGCGGCAGCCATTCCCGTGGGTACTGGCAGACCTCAATGGCCTGGCGCGTAAACGCCTGGTCACAGAACAGCAATTCCCCCAGCGAGCGGCTGCCCAACGCATCCATGTTCAAACCGCCATCCTGCAAGGCGCTGCGGGCCGCCACGCTGCGGGCGAACACCCAGGCCTGGCCGTGGCCGCGCAAATACACCTCGCGCACCCAGCCAATGCTTGAGGGAGGCAGGTCGAGGGCGGCGCATTCGTCGTCTCGCAGCGGCTGCCAGCCTTCGAGCAACGGCGTCACGCTGAAAGCGTCATTGGACAGGCGCGTCAGGCGCCGCGTCAGCGAGCCTTCATCGAATAGCCAGTCGAGGGCGGGCGGTGCGGGCAGGGGGCTTAGAAGGCTCTGGGTCAGCCATTGGCAAGCATCGGGAAGGGTGATTGAGTGCGGCACAGTGGGTCAGTATTGGCAGCAAAAGAGGCGGTGAGCTTACCATGGCGCCCCGGACTTTTGCCGGGCGCCGCCGGGGCCACGCGTCGAACATGCTTGCATCTGTGCGTCCCGATCAGTACAAAACGCCCTGAGCCGCACGGCAAGGCTGGATCTATAGACTGTCGGCCAACAAGCCTGGACCCTGAGGAAGCGAGTAATGAAGAAGTGGCAATGTGTAGTCTGCGGCCTGATCTACAACGAAGCGGACGGTTGGCCGGATGACGGAATCGCCCCAGGCACCCTGTGGCAGGACGTGCCCGAAGACTGGCTGTGCCCGGACTGCGGCGTCGGCAAAATGGATTTCGAAATGATCGAAATCGGCTAACTCTTTGAATTTAAGAAACGATTTTAAAAAAACGTATTACAAGGAGAAAGGAATGAGCGCACCTGTCGTCATCGTCGGTACGGGTTTGGCCGGTTACAACCTGGCCCGGGAGTTTCGCAAGCTCGATAGCGAAACCCCGCTGTTGCTGATTACCGCCGACGACGGGCGTTCCTACTCCAAGCCCATGCTCTCCACCGGCTTTGGCAGGAACAAGGAAGCCGATGGCCTGAGCATGGCCGAACCAGGGGCCATGGCCGAGCAACTCAAGGCCGAAGTGCGCACCCATACGCGCATCAGCGGCATCGACCCCGGCCACAAGCGCCTGTGGATCGGCGAGGAAGCGGTGGCCTATCGCGACCTGATCCTCGCCTGGGGTGCGCAAACCGTGCGGGTGCCGGTGCAAGGCGACGCCTCGGAGCTGATTTTCCCGATCAACGACCTTGAAGATTACGCCCGCTTTCGCGCGGCGGCAGCCGGCAAGCGCCGGGTCTTGCTGCTGGGTGCCGGCCTGATAGGCTGCGAATTTGCCAACGACCTGATCCTCGGCGGTTACGAAATCGACCTGGTGGCACCCTGCGAGCAGGTCATGCCGACGCTGCTGCACCCGGCGGCAGCTGCAGCGGTCCAGGTTGGGTTGGAAGGCCTCGGTGCGCGTTTCCACCTGGGGCCGGTGCTCAATCGCCTGCAACGCAACGCGGAAGGCCTGGAAGCCCACCTATCCGATGGCGAAGTGATCCAGTGTGACTTGGTTGTGTCCGCCATCGGCCTGCGCCCGCGTGTAGACCTAGCCGCCGCAGCCGGCTTGCAGACCAACCGTGGGATCATGGTCGACCGTCATCTCAAGACCTCCCACGCCAATATTTACGCCCTGGGCGACTGCGCCGAGGTCGATGGCCTAAACTTGCTCTACGTGATGCCGCTGATGAGCTGCGCCCGTGCCCTGGCCCAAACGCTGGCGGGCAACGCCACGGCAGTCAATTACGGCCCGATGCCGGTCACCGTGAAAACCCCGGTCTGCCCGCTGGTGGTATCGCCACCACCACGGGGCACCGAAGGCGTCTGGAGCGTCGAGGGGCAGGGCGCCGATATCAAGGCATTGTGCCGCGATGCCAGTGGTCGCTTGCTCGGCTACGCCCTGACCGGCACTGCCGTTATGGAAAAACTGGCGCTGAACAAGGAGCTTCCGCCGTTGCTGGCGTAAATACCGGTCGTTCTGTCGGAATAAGCACGCTTTTGCCCGTAGAAAGGTCGCCGCGAGACTGGCGCAGGCTCCGATGGCATGCCATTCTCACTCCCGTCTGCCGCAGAGTAGAGCCTGCGGCGCCTTGGGCGCTGCTCCGTCAGAGAGCGGCACGGACATAACAACAAAAAACCGTCAAAGAGGCTTCACTTATGCGTAAACCAGAACTTGCAGCCGCTATTGCTGAAAAAGCTGATCTCACCAAAGAACAAGCCAACCGCGTACTCAACGCCGTTCTTGAAGAAATCACTGGCGCCCTGCATCGCAAGGACAGCGTCACCCTGGTCGGCTTCGGCACCTTCCTGCAGCGCCACCGCGGCGCCCGCACCGGCAAAAACCCGCAAACCGGCGAGCCGGTGAAAATCAAGGCGAGTAATACCGTGGCGTTCAAGCCAGGTAAATTCTTGAAAGACAGCGTCAATCCTTAAGTAGCGAAGTACGCGCGCCGCACATAGCGAGCGTGGAATGAAAAATGGGCACGCCGACTGGGTCGGGTGCCCATTTTTTGTGGGGCAGTGTATTCCCCTTTAAATGAAACCTAGCTGATTGGGCACCGATTCCTTGCCCTAACGTCTGAGCAAAGTTGTTGCTATAAGCGGTAAACGCAAGCCGATCTCCTGCTAACGCGGGAGATCGGTAGCGTTCTGCGCGCAAATCGTTAAACTGCTGCGGCCACCCAATAATTACACTGAGGCCGTGTGCATGAAATTTCGTTTTCTTCTGTGGATGCTGGGCCTGTTGATGGGCAAAGCTAGCCGCAACAATCCTGCGTTCCAGCAACAGCTGGGTGACAAGGACCTGGCGTTTCAGCTGCAGACCCTCGACGGCAAGGTTGCCCGTCACTTCATCGTCAAGAACCAGCGCATCACCAGCCGTTCGGGTGTTCACCCCGAGCCTGCGTTCGCTATCGTCTTTAAAGATGCCGCCTATGGTTTCGCCACGATGCAGGCGAAGAACAAGCAACTGGCGTTCATGACGGGCATTCAGGACAAGTCGATCCAGATCAAGGGCAACCCGGCACTGGTGATGTGGTTCCAGGGGTTGACCAAGTATTTGAAGCCGAAGAAAAAGCCGAAGGCATAAACAGAGTCGGAGCAGCTCCATGTGGCGAGCGGGCAAGCCCGCTCGCCACAACAAGCTCTTTGCCCAAGAGGCTGTTTAGCCCTAGCTGAACTGCGAAGCCAATTCGCGCAACAACACTTCCGCATCCAACACCTTGCTCACCACATCCTCTGCCTTGTCCCGGGCCAGGCCCAGGCGCTCCAGCAGTTCGTCCGGGATTTCTTCATCCGGCCCGGACCCAATGCCTCGACTGCGCAGCAGGCGCACGGCCAGGCACACCAGGTTCGGGTATTCGGCGTATTGGCCGTCGTAGGTTGGATCGTGCTGGAAGCGCAGGGCTGTGGATAACTCGTCCGGCATATCCCAGTAGCGCATCAGCCAGGCGCCGATCTGTTCGCGGCTGATCCCCAGCAGGTGCTGCTCGATGTAGCTGTGGCACAGGTGCGGGTTGACCTCCAGGTGCCGGCAGATTAGCGAGAAGTGCGGCGGGAAGACGTGGGCCAGCAACAGGTAACCAAAGTTGTGCAACAGACCCGCCAGGTAAGTCAGGCCTGCTTCCGGGCGTTGGGCGCGGGGCATGGCGCGGGTCAGGCCTTCGATTACCGCAGCGGTGTAGATCGACTGATGCCAGTACGGCGTTGCGTGTTGCGGGTGGTCTTTGGGCAGGCTCAAGGTCTTGCCCAAGGCCAGGCCGAGGGCCAGGTTGATTACCAGATCAAAGCCAAGCACGCGGACGATGGCGTCTTCCACCGAACGAATCTTGCCCGGCGAGGCGTAGTACGGCGACGCCGCCCAGCTCACTACTTGCGCGGCCAGGGCCGGATCGGTTTCCACCACGCCGGTGATGTCGTCGATGGTGGCGTTGGGGTCTACCCGCAGCTTGATGATTTTCTGCGCCGTGTCGGCCAGGGGTGGAATCTCGATGGTCTCTTCCAGGCGTTGCTGGATGCGCCGGGCGGTGAAGGCCTGTACCGCCTGGGTGATTTCTTGGCGGTCGTCGTTCGGTCGGTCAAGGTTAGGCTGGATGCTGCTCAGGGGCTCGCCGAAGTTGGCGGCGCTGGCTTTGGTCAACATGCTCTTGAAGGCTTCGCTGGAGATTTGCAGCAACACACCGGCCTCGCCCGAGTGAACCAGCAAGGTTGGTTCGCGCAGCAGGCTTTCTTCATACAGGCACGGCGAGCTGGTCAGCGGCGGCAGGCCAGGCAACAGGCTCAGGCTGTGCTTGCCGAGCATGCGCTCAAGGCGTTCCTGAGACACAGCGGTGAGTCTGCGACCTGTCAATTCAGTGAGGCGATTGAGGTCCAGCAACTGGCTCTGGGGAAACAGCACCATCAGCGCGCCCACGGCATCATCGAGCAGCACTGCTTGAACCTTTCGTGCAGGGTTCAGGCCAGGCTGTTCGGCGACTTCCGTGTAGCTGATGGCGAGTTTTGCGAGCAGAGCCCGAATGACCGAAGGTGCGGTCGGCGGGGCTGTGGCGAGGGCAACTTCTGGCATGGCCTGATCCAATTTCCTACAGTCATCGGAGTATAACCAGCTTGATGCGGGTGAGGGTCGACTAAGTGATTGTGCCGTCACACTTGGCCGTATTGCTGCCCATGCCTTAACCAGCGATCGAGCAACGGGCTGACGTGTTGCGGCCAGCGCTCCAGCAGCGCCTGGGCGGCGTCCCGTACGGCAGGCAGCAAGTCGGCATCGCGCATCAGGTCGGCGACCTTGAATTGCAGCAGGCCGGTCTGGCGGGTGCCGAGCATCTCGCCGGGGCCGCGCAGTTCGAGGTCTTTTTCGGCGATCACGAAACCGTCGTTGGTTTCGCGCATGATTCCCAGGCGTTGGCGGCCGATCTGCGATAACGGTGGGTGGTATAGCAGCACGCAGTGGCTGGCGGCGCTACCCCGGCCGACGCGACCGCGCAACTGGTGCAACTGCGCCAGGCCCAGGCGCTCGGGATTTTCGATGATCATCAGGCTGGCGTTGGGCACGTCGACACCGACTTCAATCACGGTGGTCGCCACGAGCAACTGCAGGTGTCCAGCCTTGAATTCGGCCATCACCGCGGCTTTTTCCACCGGCTTCATGCGCCCGTGAATCAGCCCGACCTTGAGCTCGCCCAAGGCGCTGGTGAGGTCTGCGTAGGTGGTTTCGGCGGCCTGGCAGGTGAGCTCTTCCGACTCCTCGATCAGTGTGCACACCCAATAGGCCTGACGCCCTTGCGCGCAGGCGTCGCGTACCCGTTCGATGACTTCGACGCGGCGGCTGTCGGTGATCAGCACCGTATTGACTGGAGTTCGGCCTGGCGGCAGTTCGTCGAGAATCGAGGTGTCGAGGTCGGCATAGGCGCTCATGGCCAGGGTGCGCGGGATCGGCGTGGCGGTCATGATCAACTGGTGCGGGCTCATCCGTCCACCCGCGCCCTTTTGGCGCAGCGCCAGGCGCTGCTGCACGCCGAAGCGGTGTTGTTCGTCGATGATCACCAGGGCCAGGTTCTTGAATTTCACCTCATCCTGGAACAGTGCGTGGGTACCGACCACCATGGGTGCACCGGCTGCGACCTGCTCCAGAGCCGTTGCACGGTTCTTGCCTTTGAGCTTGCCCGCCAGCCACGCCACTTCCAGGCCCAGGGGTTCGAGCCAGCGCTTGAAGGTGATGAAGTGCTGCTCGGCAAGGATCTCAGTGGGCGCCATCAGCGCCACCTGATAACCGGCCTCCAGGGCTTGTAGTGCAGCGAGGGCGGCGACCACGGTCTTGCCGGAGCCTACGTCACCTTGGATCAGGCGCAGCATCGGTTCTTTCTGGCTGAGGTCGTAGGCGATCTCATTGCCGACCCGATGTTGGGCACCGGTGGGCGCAAAGCCCAGGTTGGCCAGGTATTGCGCCGGCAGCCGGGTGGCTTTTGGCATTGCTGGCGCGCGCAGAGAGCGCATGCTCTCGCGCAGGCGTTGCTGGGACAGTTGGTGAGTCAACAGCTCTTCGAACGCCAGGCGATGCTGGGCCCAGTGATGACCGAGGGCCAGTTCGTCGACGTCAGCGTCGGCCGGCGGATGGTGCAGGTAACGAATGGCGTCATCCAGCGGCGCTAATTGGTAATCCCGCGCCAGTTCCTCGGGCAGCCAGTCGGGCAAGCTTTTGGGGCCGAGCAGGGTCAGGGTTTGCTGGCATAGCTGGCGCAGACGCTGTTGGGTCAGGCCTTCGGTGAGCGGGTAGATCGGCGTAAGAGTCTGGTCCACCGGCGGTGGTTCGTCGCCAGTAATGGCGCGGTATTCCGGGTGGTAGATTTCCAGCCCCGAGGCACCGGGGCGGGCTTCGCCGTAGCAGCGTACGCGGGTGCCGCGCTTGAGGCCTTCTTTCTGGGCGTTGCTGAAATGGTAGAAGCGCAGGCTCAGGCCGCCGGTGCCATCTTGCAGGCGTACCACCAAGCTACGGCGCTTGCCCATCACCACATCGGCACCGCTGACGGTGCCTTCGATGACCGCGTCCTGCCCAGGGCGCAAATGGCCGATGGGCACCACGCGGGTACGATCCTGATAGCGCAGGGGCAGGTGGAACAGTACGTCCTGGAGGTTTTCCAGGCCGACCTTGGCCAGTTTTTCGGCCATGGCTTCACCGACACCCTTGAGTGCCGTCACTGACACCTGCGACAACTCGGTCATACGGCCCTTAGCTCGCAGCGGGCGGCTTGGCCACCGAACACAGGCGGATCGAGTCGGCGAGGATTTCAATGGCTTTCGGGCGCGGGAAGCTGGCGCGCCAGGCAATCGCCACGGTGCGGAACGGCACCGGCGGCGTCAGTGGGCGCACGGCAATCACGCCGGGGGCGTAGTGATGGCTGTCCACCGCTGACAGCGGCAGGATCGAAATGCCCAGGCCGGACGCCACCATATGGCGGATGGTTTCCAGGGAGCTTGATTCCACGGTGGTGTGCTTGGCGCCGTCGTTGCCTTTGGTCAGGGTCGGGCAGGCTTCCAGTACCTGGTCGCGGAAGCAATGGCCTTCGCCCAACAGCAGCAGGCTCTTGTCGTTGAGCAGGGCGGCGTCGATGGTGTCTTTTTGCGTCCATGGGTGGGACGCCGGCATCAGCACGTAGAACGGCTCATCGTAGAGCGGGAGGGTCAGCACGTCCGACTCGTTGAACGGCAGGGCGATAATGATCGCGTCCAGTTCGCCGTTGCGCAGTTTGTCGCGCAGCACGTGGGTGAAGTTTTCTTCGATATACAAAGGCATCTGCGGCGCGACGCGGTGCAGTTGCGGAATCAGGTGCGGGAACAGGTAGGGGCCGACAGTATAGATTGCGCCGACTTTCAGCGGTGCTGTCAGCTGGTTTTTGCCGGCCTGTGCCAGTTCGCGAATGCTTTGGGCTTGCTCCAGAACCTTCTGGGCCTGGGCGACGATGCCTTCGCCGACCGGGGTCAGGCGCACGGCGCTTTTGCTGCGCTCGAAAATCAGCACACCGAGTTCGTCTTCAAGCTTTTTCACACCCACCGACAAGGTCGGCTGGCTGACATGGCAACGCTCGGCCGCGTGGCCGAAGTGCTGCTCTTGGGCGAGGGTTACGATGTAGCGTAATTCTGTAAGAGTCATAGCGGGCGTCCATGAGGTTGCGGACCAAGCATACCGGCTGCAATCGATAGACGCACGTTATGTAGTAGCCAGCTTGTTCGCGAAGAACGTAATAACCCCGCGGGGTAGCAGATACCCCGCGTTGTTGTTACCTGCGACGTTTCTCGATGTTGTAGACAAACGGAGCAACGATTTCGATGCTGCCGTTTTTCAACATGTCGGCAGGTGGCTTGGGCAGCGGCTGGGCACGACGGATCATGTCCAGGGTGGCGCGGTCCAGGTCGGCGTTGCCGGAGCGGCCCACCAGCTCATAGGACAACACCTTGCCTTCGGCATCGACCACGAAACGCAAGCGGTTCAAGCCTTCTTTGCCCCGTGACTGGGCGCCTGGCGGGTACTTCTTGTACTTCGCCAAGTGGCCGAGCAAGGTGCTTTCCCAGGTAGCCTTGGCAGCAGTCTGCTGCGGTGACGGGCCGGGTTGAGGTTGAGCCGATTTTTCCGTAGGCGCGTTGTTCTGAGGGCTCTCGCTCGGCGGGTCTTCGGAAGGTTTTTCCTTGGGCGGCTCGGGCTTCTTCTCAGGCTTGGGTGGTTGTGGTTTTGGCTTGGGCTTGACCGGCTTGGGTACCGAAATCGTTGGTTTCGGTGCTTCGGCCAGCTTCGGCAATAGCAGCTCTTCCACCGGCGCAGGCGGTTGCGGCGGCGTCACCACCTTCGGCGGGGCCGGAGGGGGTGGCGCCGGCATCGGTGCCAGGTCGATGACCATGGCGGCCGGTGGCAGCTGGACCGTATGTGGCGCCGACCACTGGAGCGCGATGATAATCGCGACGGCGTGGACGCCCAGCACGACGGCGAGGCTTGTGCCATAACGCGTCAGTTTGTGGCGCGTCGTGATCATTTCTTGGCTGCCGTCTCAAGTCCGACCAGGCCTACCTTGAGGTAGCCGGCTGCCCGTAGGGCATCCATCACGTGCATCAGGTCGCCATAGTCCACGCCTTTGTCGGCCTGGAAGAAGATGGTCGTGTCTTTCTTGCCCTGGGTCTTGGCGTCGAGCACAGCGCCCAGGGTTTCGGATTTGACTTCTTCTTCGCCCAGGAACAGGCGCTGGTCGGCCTTGACGCTGAGGAACACCGGTTTCTCTGGCCGTGGCGCAGGTTTCGCGCTGGAGGCGGGGAGGTCAACCTTGATGTCCACCGTGGCCAAGGGTGCTGCCACCATGAAGATGATCAGCAGCACCAGCATCACGTCGATAAACGGCGTGACGTTGATTTCGTGGTTCTCGACGAGTTCGTCGTCGCCTTGATTCAAATGCAGGCCCATGGCCGATTACCCCACTTTCACCATGTGCGGTTGCGAGCTGCGCTCGGTAGGCTGGTGATCGAGGTCACGGCTTACCAGCAACAGGACTTCTGCCGACGCATCCGACACCTGAGCCTTGTATCCGGCGATCGAGCGGGCGAAGACGTTGTAGATCACCACCGCAGGAATCGCCGCCACCAGGCCCAGGGCCGTTGCCAACAGGGCTTCGGCGATGCCGGGAGCAACCACAGCGAGGTTGGTAGTCTGGGTTTTGGCGATGCCGATAAAGCTGTTCATGATGCCCCACACGGTACCGAACAGGCCGACGAAAGGCGCGGTGGAACCGATGGTGGCGAGGACGCCAGTACCGTTGCTCATGTTGCGACCGCAAGCTGCAACCAGGCGCTCAAGACGGAAGCTCACACGCTCCTTGATACCTTCTTTTTCGCGGCTGTTGGCCGACAGGCGCATCTCTTCCAGTGCGTCGTGGACCAGCAGGTGTGCCAGGGTGCCCTTTTTCGCCGCGCTTTCGCTGGCTTCCTTAAGGGTGGTGGCTTTCTTCAGGTTGACGATTTCAGTGCGAAGGCGGCGTTTGGCGCCCAGCAGTTCGAAGCCCTTGGCGATCCAGATGGTCCAGGTGATGATCGAGGCGATGGCCAGGCCGATCATCACGATCTTCACGATGATGTCGGCGTTCTGGTACATGCCCCAAGGCGACAGGTCATGGGCCATGCCCAGGGTGTTGTCTTCTTCCAGCACAACGCCGGTTTCGTCATCCGGAGCAACGCCGTCGGCTGCGACCGGGTCGGTGGCCGCAGGTGCGGCAGCCGGAGCGCCAGGCGCTGCTGCGTTGTGTTCTGGTGCTGGAGCCACCGCTGCCGGCGCGGTGGTAGCTGGCTGGGCAGCCGGGGCGGCTGCATCGGCGAACGCAGCGGTCGGTGCCAGCAGAACGCTGAACAGCACCGCAGCGATCGCACGCGAGAAGCGGGATGGACTGTGAGGCTTGGTTGGCGAAGCGGGGATTTTATTGCGCGTCATGCTGGCCGGACCTGAGAGAAAAAATGAGTGGTTGTCCTGCCAGACCGGAGCGGAGCGGGTCGAGGACAAATGGGTGGTTATTATTGCAAGTAATTCTTGTTAACAAAAGTAATACAGTTACTTTATTTCTCAGTTTGCTAGCCGCTGGTCGTCTGTGAAGGCTAATCTTGACCATTTAAGAATGGAGTTTTGTGATGTCTGCGCCTTCTGTTGTGATTGCCGGTTGTGGCGATGTTGGTAGCCGCCTGGCCACCCAATTGCTGGCCTCGGGGTGGGAGGTTCATGGCCTGCGGCGTGATATTTCACGCCTGCCTGAAGGGGTGATCGGCATTGCCGGTGATCTGTTCATTGAAGACTGCCCGGACACCTGGCCAGTGGGCGGGGTGGATTACCTGGTGTATTGCGCGGCTGCTACCGATCACGATGAGGCAGGCTATCGCGCCGCTTATGTTCAAGGGTTGCAACATGTGCTCGATTGGCTGAAAGATTATGGCCAGGAGCCCAAGCATCTGTTGTTCGTCTCCAGCAGCAGTGTCTACGGGCAGCAGAACGGTGAGTGGGTCGATGAAAACTCGCAGACTCAGGCAGGCGGCTACTCGGGCCAGGTCATGCTGGAGGCTGAACAGGTCGCGCTGAAGAGCGGCGTCCCGGCCAGCGTAGTGCGCTTGACCGGCATTTACGGCCCAGGTCGCGAATGGTTGTTAAGCCAGGTGCGCCAGGGTTACCGCGTGGCGATTGATCCACCCTTGTACGGCAACCGAATACACGTCGATGACGCGGCGGGCCTGTTGGCCTTTCTGTTAAGGCATGTGGAGCAGGGTGGTTCGCTGGATGACTGCTATATCGGCGTCGACGATGCGCCTGCGCCATTAGCTGAAGTGGTGGGCTGGTTGCGTGAGTACCTGGGCGTCACTGAGTGGGCCGAGGATGCCAGCGTGCGCCGTGCCGGCAGCAAGCAGTGCAGCAACGCACGGGCCAAGGCGTTGGGCTGGGTGCCGACTTATCCAAGTTATCGCGAAGGGTATGCGGCGATTCTTGAGGGCGGGCGCTGAGTGTCAGCCAAAGAAAAAGGAGCCTCGGGCTCCTTTTTTTCATTGCTTTTCCAGCAACCACTGCCGCGACCCTGGAGTAAACGAAGGCACTTCGTCAGCCTGAGAAGTATTGATGGCCTGGAAGATCTCCAGTTGCGCACCTTTACGGGCAAAAATCCACGGGTTGCCCTGGCCGCCTTGTTGCAGCCAGATGCTGTCGTAGCCGCCGCTCATGGAGGCGCAATCGCCAGCCAGGCACAGCGAGTACTGGTCTGCTCCTGGCAAACCGGTCACTTGGCCGCTGGCTTGAAATTGCACGGTGGCGCCTTGGCCGTCGCCACTGGTGATTTTCCAGGTGCCGCCCATATAGGCCGAGTACAAGGCTCGTTCAAAGTTGGCGCCCAAGGGTGCACCTTCGGGGGCGGGGTCCTGGGAGCGATCGAATAGTTGCTCCGGCTCGTTGTCGTTGGCGACTTGCAACAGTTGTTTGCCATCGCGCTTGAGCTCGGTGGTGGAGCTGCCATAAAAATCAACACTCCAGGCGCCGGACTTTTCGCCCAGCAGCTTGCCTTCAGGGCGTTCAAAACCATTGAAGTAGCGCGCCTGGTTGGCCTTGGTGTTGACCTCCCATTCGAGGTTCGGACCATAGGCCTGCAAGGCTTCACGCAAAGGGCCGCCCTTGGACGCTGTATCAATGGCGACTTGGTTGATCCAGGTGCCGCTGACATCAAGGTCGGCAGGATTGCTGGCGCAACCGCTGAGCAGCAGGGCAAGCAATGAAGAGGCAACGAGCGCTTTGCGCATTACAAAATCCTTTCAAAACGAAGTCGGCGCAACCGTCTTTTTATAGAGAAGAAGAGCTGCGCCGGGTGTTTTACTCGATGACCAAAATCGCGTCCATCTCAACCTGTGCGCCCTTTGGCAGAGCGGCAACGCCGATGGCGGCGCGGGCTGGGTACGGTTGTTCGAAGTACTTGCCCATGATCTCGTTGACCTTGGCGAAGTGGCTCAGGTCGGTGAGGAAGATGTTCAGCTTGACGATGTCCTTGAACGAACCGCCAGCGGCTTCGGCGACCGACTTGAGGTTTTCGAAGACTTGTACCGTCTGGGCTTCGAAGCCTTCAACCAGTTCCATGGTTTTTGGGTCCAGGGGAATCTGGCCGGACATGTAAACGGTGTTGCCTGCCTTGATCGCCTGGGAATAAGTGCCGATGGCTGCAGGTGCCTTGTCGCTGGTAATTACTGTCTTGGTCATGAATGACTCCTTGTAATGGGTGGGCTACGCACGCATGCGAGTGATGCGGATGACTCCGGTCAGGGCACGCAGTTTCTTGATCACGCGGGCCAGGTGCACGCGGTCGTGCACGCTGACCACCAGTTGGACCACGCTGATGCGACCATCGCGCTCGTCCATGCTGATTTTCTCGATATTGCCGTCGGCTGCGTTGACGCTGCTGGCCAGCAGGGCGATCAGGCCGCGCTGGTGTTCCAGCTCGACCCGCAGCTCGACGTTGAATTCGCCGGTGACATCCTTGGCCCAGGACAGCTGGATGCATTTTTCCGGGTTGTGGCGGATTTCGCTGATATTGCGGCAGTTATCCAAGTGCACGACCATGCCTTTCCCCGCGGACAAGTGGCCGACAATGGGGTCCCCCGGAATCGGCGTGCAGCACTTGGCGTAGCTGAGCACCAGGCCTTCGGTGCCGCGAATTGCCAGTGGGCCTTCGGGACTTGGCAGCTGTTCGCCTTCGCCCAGCAGGCGGCGGGCGACTACATAGGCCATGCGATTGCCCAGGCCGATATCTTCAAGCAGGTCTTCGATCAGTTCCTGGCGGTACTCGTGGAGCATCGCCTGTATGCGCTCTGCCGGGATTTTTTCCAGGGAGCTGCCAAAGCCGTTGAGCACCTTGTTCAGCAGGCGTTCGCCCAGGCTGATGGACTCGGAACGACGCTGCAGCTTCAGGGCATGGCGAATATGGGTGCGCGCTTTGCCGGTAACCACGAAGTTGAGCCAGGCCGGGTTTGGGCGTGCGCCGGGTGCGCTGACGATTTCCACCGTGGAGCCGCTTTGCAGCGGTTCTGACAGCGGGGCCAGGCGGCGGTTGATCCGGCAGGCAATGCAGCTGTTGCCCACGTCGGTGTGCACCGCATAGGCGAAGTCGACCGCAGTGGAGCCTTTTGGCAGCTCCATGATCCGGCCTTTGGGCGTGAAGACGTAGACCTCGTCCGGGAACAGGTCGATCTTCACGCTTTCGATAAATTCCAGGGAGTTGCCGGCGCGTTGCTGCATTTCCAGTACGCCCTTGACCCACTGGCGGGCGCGGGCATGAGTGCCCTTGGGCTGCTCGTCGCCGCTGGATTTGTACAGCCAATGGGCGGCGATGCCGTTGTTGGCCATCTCTTCCATTTCCCGAGTGCGGATCTGGATCTCGATCGGAACCCCGTGCATGCCGAACAGCGTGGTATGCAGCGACTGATAGCCGTTGGCCTTGGGAATGGCAATGTAATCCTTGAAACGTCCCGGCAGGGGTTTGTACAAATTATGTACAGCACCCAGTACGCGGTAGCAGGTATCGACCTTGTCGACGATAATCCTAAACGCGTAGACGTCCATGATCTCGTTGAAGGCTCGACGCTTGCCGCGCATCTTCTTGTAGATGCCGTAGATGTGTTTCTGCCGGCCGCTGACTTCGCCTTCGATCTCGTCGATCGCCAGGCAATGGCTCAGGGACTCTTCGATCTTGTTGACGATTTCCTTGCGATTGCCCCTGGCGCGCTTGACTGCCTGGTAGATGCGCGCGGAACGCATTGGGTACATCGCCTTGAAGCCGAGGTCTTCGAATTCGATACGAATGGCATGCATGCCCAGCCGGTTGGCGATGGGCGCGTAGATTTCCAGGGTTTCCTTGGCGATACGCCGGCGTTTTTCACCGGACAGCACTTCCAGCGTGCGCATGTTGTGCAGCCGGTCAGCCAGCTTGACCAGGATTACCCGGATATCCCGAGCCATGGCCATGGCCATCTTCTGGAAATTTTCCGCCTGGGCTTCGGCCTTGGTCTCGAAATTCATCTGGGTCAGTTTGCTGACCCCGTCGACCAACTCGGCCACGGTTTCGCCAAATTGCGCACTGAGCGCTTCCTTGGCAATACCGGTGTCTTCGATCACGTCATGCAGCATCGCAGCCATCAGGCTCTGATGGTCCATGTGCATGTCGGCAAGAATATTGGCCACCGCAAGAGGATGGGTGACATACGCCTCGCCGCTGCGCCGGCGTTGGCCGTCGTGGGCTTGTTCGGCGTAGAAATACGCTCGGCGGACCAGGTTGACCTGGTCTGGGCCGAGGTAGGTCGATAAGCGATCGGCGAGGGCGTCTATGCTCGGCAAAGGAATGACTCCTGCCGCAAGCGTTGACCCCGCGCCGTGCTGCGCCGACCTGGCATAGGCTTAGACGGCCTCGTTGGACTCGTCCTCGAACGCGAACAGTGGTTCGTCTTCAACGATTTCGGCGTTGGCGATGAACTCGTAGCTCATCAGGCCAGCCGCGATTTCGCGCAGGGCCACAACGGTAGGCTTGTCGTTTTCCCACTGCACTAGGGGCTCTTTGCCGCCAGTGGCCAGTTGACGGGCACGCTTGGTAGAGAGCATGACCAGTTCAAAGCGGTTTTCCACGTGGTCTAGGCAGTCTTCAACGGTTACGCGGGCCATGGTATTCCTCGGAGCGAATGCAATATGCGCGCTGCCCGGTTGGGCGAGCGGACTGAACAGTTTAAAAAATCACCAGCGTTTAGGGAAGCGCTGATTTTCACCGGCCATCGCAAACGCGCTGCAAGTGCCAATGTAAGGCCCTTGCAGCGGCTTTGGGAAGAGCCTGTCAGCCGAGCAATTCGGCCAATAATTTGCCAAAACGTTGTTGCTGGCGTTTTTGCTGGAGCTGATTGGCACGAAAAATCGACTTCAGGTCCTCCAGTGCGTGGGCAAAATCGTCGTTGATGATCAGGTAGTCGTAGTCGACGTAGTGGCTCATTTCGCTGACGGCTTCGCGCATGCGGCCTTCGATGATCTCGTCGCTGTCCTGGCCGCGATTGGTCAGGCGCTGGTGCAAGGCTTCAAGAGACGGCGGCAAAATGAAGATCGAGCGGGCTTTGGGCATCAGTTGACGCACTTGCTCGGCACCCTGCCAATCGATTTCCAGGATCAGGTCGTGGCCTTCGTCCAGGGTCTGCTGCAAGTGGCTTTGCGAGGTGCCATAGAGGTTGCCAAATACTTCGGCACGCTCCAGGAAGTCACCGTGTTCGATCATCTTCACGAACTCGCTGCGTTCGACGAAGTGATAGTTCACCCCGTTTGCCTCGCCAGGGCGCATGGCGCGGGTGGTGTGGGAGACCGAGACACGGATCTCCTGATCAGTGTCGGTCAGGGCCTTGACCAGGCTGCTCTTGCCCGCGCCCGAAGGGGCGGAAATGATGTACAGGGTGCCGGTGCTGTGGGTCATGTCGGGGTAGCCTTACTCAATATTCTGTACTTGTTCGCGCATTTGCTCGATCAACACTTTGAGGTTGACCGCAGCGGTGGTGCTGCGCGGATCGAAGGCCTTGGAGCCTAGTGTATTGGCTTCGCGGTTGAGTTCCTGCATCAGGAAGTCCAGGCGCCGACCAGCGGCACCGGCGGACTTGAGCACGCGGCGAACTTCCACGATGTGGGTGCTCAGGCGGTCGAGCTCTTCGGCGACGTCGCTCTTTTGCGCCAGCAGGACCATTTCCTGCTCCAGGCGCACCGGATCAAGTTCGGCCTGCATGTCGGCGAAGCGGTCGAGGACCTTCTGGCGCTGGGTGGCAAGCATCTGCGGCACCAGCTCGCGCAGGATGACTACGTCTTCTTCTATGGAGGTCAGGCGCTCGTTGATCAGCCGGGCCAGTTCGGTGCCTTCGCGCTCGCGGCCGGCCTTGAGTTCCTTAAGGCCTTGGGTGAATAGGGCCAGGGCTTCAGCGTTCAGGGCTTGTGGGTCGGTGGCGTCAGCCACCAGCACGCCGGGCCAGGCCAGGACTTCCAGGGGGTTCAACGCGGCGGGTTGCTTGATCAGGCTGGCGATGGTTTCGGCGGCGGCTACCAGTTGTGCGGCCCGTTCGCGGTCGACCTGCAGCGGCTTGCCGGTAGTCTCCTCGGTAAAGTGCAGGGTGCATTCGAGCTTGCCACGGGACAGGCCCTGGCGCAGCGCTTCGCGGACCGCGCCTTCGAGATCGCGAAAGGACTCCGGCAAGCGCAGGTGCGGTTCCAGGTAGCGGCTGTTGACCGAACGCAGCTCCCAGCTCAGGGTGCCCTGGACGCCGGCTTTTTCGACGCGGGCAAAGGCGGTCATGCTGTGCACTATGGAGGTACCTCGCGATGCAGTCCCGCAAACCGTGGGGTAGGGCGGGCTGATGGGTGAATTGAAGCCGACAGGCTGCGAAGGCGCAGGATTGTAGCGCAACGCAACGAGCGGCCCCAAACGCTGGCTGTGACAAAGGGTTGAAGGCACGCTTCAGAGCGCTTCTTGGTAACCGGATTTTTTAGAACTGCCCAGGCGCGGCTGGCGGCTCTATAATGCTCGGCAGTTTTTCGTCCTCCGTACAGGTGTTCCCCTATGAAACGTCCAAGTGGTCGCGCTGCCGATCAGCTCCGCTCGATCCGCATCACCCGCAACTACACCAAACACGCCGAGGGATCTGTACTGGTCGAGTTTGGCGATACCAAGGTTATCTGCACCGTTAGTGTCGAAAATGGCGTACCGCGCTTCCTCAAGGGCCAGGGCCAGGGTTGGTTGACCGCCGAATACGGCATGCTGCCGCGCGCCACTGGCGAGCGTAACCAGCGTGAAGCCAGCCGCGGCAAGCAAGGCGGCCGCACCCTGGAAATCCAGCGCCTGATCGGGCGTTCCCTGCGTGCGGCGCTGGACATGACCAAGCTGGGCGACGTCACCCTGTACGTCGATTGCGACGTGATCCAGGCCGACGGCGGCACCCGTACCGCGTCCATCACCGGTGCGATGGTTGCTCTGGTCGATGCCTTGAAAGTGATCAAGAAGCGCGGCGGCCTGAAAGGCGGCGATCCACTCAAGCAGATGATTGCTGCAGTTTCTGTAGGCATGTACCAGGGCGAGCCTGTGCTGGACCTGGACTATCTTGAAGATTCGGCTGCCGAAACCGACCTCAACGTGGTGATGACCAATTCCGGTGGTTTCATCGAAGTCCAGGGCACGGCCGAAGGCGCGCCATTCCAGCCAGCCGAGTTGAACGCCATGCTGGCATTAGCCCAGAAAGGCATGACCGAACTGTTCGAACTGCAGAACGCCGCTCTGGCTGACTAAGCAGCGCCCAAGGAGGCAAGGCCATGAGTGACAGTCAGCTTCCACAGCCAACACCGAGCCAGGAAGTTCGCCAGTGGGCGATGTTCTGTCACTTCGCGGCGTTTCTGGGGATGTGGTTTCCGTTCGGTAACCTGCTGGGACCGTTGATTCTGTGGCAGGTCAAGCGTGAGATGGACCCGTTCATCGACGCCCAGGGCAAGGAAGCGTTGAACTTCCAGATCACCGTGGCCATTGCTTCGGCGATTTGCTACCTGCTGATGTTCGTGCTGATTGGCTTTGCGCTGCTGGCGTTGGTATTGATCGGTGCGCTGGTACTGACCATTATTGGTGGGATCAAGGCCAACCAGGGGATTCCCTATCGGTATCCGTTTACCTGGCGGATTGTTAAATAGGCGCCCACAAAAAACAAAAAAGCCGACAGCGATGTCGGCTTTTTTGCATCCTGGAATCGACCTTAGATGGTCAAGGTCCAGTCGTAGTCCACGATCAGCGGCGCGTGCTGCGAGAACCGTGGTTGACGCGGCAAGCGTGCACTGCGAACAAAGCGGCGCAGGCCAGGGGTCAACAACTGGTAGTCAAAACGCCAGCCCAGGTTGAGCATCTCAGCCTGTTCGTTGTCCGGCCACCAGCTGTACTGGTCACCTTCGCGGCTGACTTCGCGCAGGGCATCAACATAGCCCATGTTGCCGACAATCTCGTCCATCCAGGCCCGTTCCGGCGCCAGGAAGCCCGGGGATTGCTGGCTGTCGCGCCAGTTCTTGATATCCAGCTTTTGTTGCGCCACGTACAGCGAGCCACAGTAAATGTACTCGCGACGTTTGCGTCGCTGTTTATCCAGATAACGGGCGAAATCGTCCATTAGCTTGAACTTTTGGTTCAAGTCTTCATCGCCGTTCTGCCCTGATGGAAGCAGCAAGGTCGCGATGCTGACCTTGTCGAAATCGGCTTGCAGGTAGCGCCCGTAGCGGTCGGCTGTCTCGAAGCCGAGGCCGCTGATGACCGCCTTGGGTTGCAACCGCGAATACAAAGCCACGCCACCTTGGGCGGGAACTTCGGCATCACAGGCATAAAGGAAGTAGCCATCCAGTTGGAAGGCTGGGTCGTCCAGTTCAAAGGCGGAGGCGCGGGTGTCCTGCAGGCAGATGACGTCGGCATTCTGGGCTTGCAGCCAACTGAGCAAACCACGCTCGACTGCAGCCTGAATACCATTGACGTTCACACTGATGATCCGCATAAATGGCCCCAAAAATCGCGTGCGTGTATGATACACGCCGTCTACCTAATTAGCTAAATCCGTGGTATCTGAGGCTTTTTTCATGCAGGCGTATCAACGCGATTTCATTCGTTTTGCCATCGATCGCGGTGTTTTGCGCTTCGGTGAGTTCACTCTCAAATCCGGGCGCACCAGCCCGTACTTCTTCAACGCGGGCCTGTTCAACTCGGGTTCTGCCCTGGCGCAGTTGGGTCGTTTCTATGCGGCGGCCATCGTTGAAAGCGGTATTTCCTTCGACGTGCTGTTCGGTCCGGCCTACAAAGGCATCCCGCTGGCCGCCGCGACCGCCGTGGCCCTGGCTGAGCATCACGGCCGGGATTTGCCGTGGTGCTTCAACCGTAAGGAAGCCAAGGCCCATGGTGAAGGTGGCAGTCTCGTAGGTGCTCCGCTGACTGGCGATGTGCTGATTATCGATGACGTGATCACCGCTGGTACGGCGATTCGTGAAGTGATGCAGATCATCGCATCCCAGGATGGCGCCAAGGCCGCCGGGGTGTTGATCGCCTTGAACCGCCAGGAGCGAGGCAACGGTGAGTTGTCAGCGATCCAGGAAGTGGAGCGTGACTTCGCGATTCCAGTGGTCAGCATCGTATCGCTGAACCAGGTGTTGCAGTTTCTGGCAGATGATCCGCAGCTCAAGCAGCATTTGCCGGCAGTGCAGGCGTATCGCGAGCAGTTCGGCGTCTGATTTTTCCCGAGCAATAAAAAAGACCCCGCCCAACAAGGTTGAGCGGGGTCTTTTTGTTTCAGCGCTGTTTAAGGGCGCTTGCGATTACTGATCAGCGTACCCACACCGGTGTCGGTGAAGATTTCCAGCAAAATCGCATTTGGAACCCGGCCATCGAGAATCAGCGAGCTGCCGACGCCGCCTTGCACCGCTTCCAGCGCGCAACGAATCTTCGGCAGCATGCCGCCGTAGATGGTGCCGTCGGCGATCAGGTCGTCCACCTGGTGGGTGGTCAAGCCGGTCAGGACCGCTCCCGACTTGTCCATCAAACCGGCGATGTTGGTCAGCAGCATCAGCTTCTCGGCCTTCAGCGCCTCGGCCACCTTGCCGGCCACCAGGTCGGCGTTGATGTTGTAGGACTCGCCGTTGGCACCCACGCCAATCGGCGCGATCACCGGGATGAAGTCGCTCTTGACCAGCAGATTCAGCAGGTCGGTATTGATCCCGATCACTTCACCCACTTGGCCGATATCGATGATTTCCGGCTGGGTCATTTCCGGCGTCTGGCGGGTGACGGTGAGCTTCTTTGCCCGGATCAACTCGGCGTCCTTGCCGGTCAGGCCGATTGCGCTGCCGCCGTGACGGTTGATCAGGTTGACGATGTCCTTGTTCACCTGGCCGCCGAGAACCATCTCCACCACGTCCATGGTCTGCGCGTCAGTCACGCGCATGCCATCGATGAAGTGACTCTCGATGGACAGGCGCTTGAGCAGGTCGCCGATTTGCGGGCCGCCACCGTGAACTACCACCGGGTTGATCCCGACGGCTTTCATCAACACGATGTCGCGGGCAAAGCCGGTTTTCAGCTCTTCGCTTTCCATGGCATTGCCGCCGTACTTGATCACCAACGTCTTGCCGACGTAGCGTCGAATGTAAGGCAACGCTTCGGAAAGGACCTTGGCGGTGTTGGCGGCGGCTTCGCGTTCGAGGGTCATTCAGGGCTCCGGTGCAAAAAAATCAGAACGGTAGTTGGAGATCAGGGGCAACACGTTGCAACTGGGCGTGGAAGACATCCTTGATGCGCTGCAGCTCAGCCTCGGTATCCGCTTCGAAACGCAGCACCAGCACCGGCGTGGTGTTGGACGCGCGAACCAGGCCCCAGCCTTTGGCGTAATCGACTCGCACGCCATCAATGGTGGTCAGGTTGGCGCCTTCGCCCCATTGCGCATCGTGCAGTGCGTCAATGATGCTGAATTTGCTCTCTTCGGTCACATGGATATTGATTTCCGGCGTAGAAATATCGTCCGGGAAGGTCGCAAACAGGTCTTCGGCGGTGAATTTCTCCTTGCTGAGGATCTCCAGCAGGCGCGCGGCGCTGTAAATACCGTCGTCAAAGCCGAACCAGCGCTCCTTGAAGAACACGTGCCCGCTCATTTCGCCAGCCAACAGGGCACCGGTTTCCTTCATTTTCTTTTTGATCAACGAATGACCGGTCTTCCACATTAGTGGGCGACCACCGTATTCCTTGATCAGCGGTGTCAGGCGGCGGGTGCATTTGACGTCGAAGATGATCTCAGCGCCAGGATTGCGTGCCACCACGTCGCGGGCGAACAGCATCAGCAAGCGGTCCGGGAACACGATATTGCCGGTGTTGGTCACCACGCCAACACGGTCGCCGTCGCCATCGAACGCCAGGCCCAGGTCAGCACCGGTTTCCTTGACCTTGGCGATCAAGTCCACCAGGTTTTCAGGTTTGCCCGGGTCCGGGTGATGGTTGGGGAAATTGCCATCGACGTCGCAGAACAGCGGGATTATTTCGCAGTTCAGGGCTTCGAGCAGTTGCGGGGCGATCACGCCAGCTGCGCCGTTGCCGCAGTCCACCACCACTTTGAGGCGTCGGTCGAGCTTGATGTCGCGGGTGATTTCGTCCGAGTAGCGCTGAAGAATGTCGACCTTGGTGATACTGCCCTTGCCGCTGGTCAGGTCGTTGGTCTTGAGGCGGGTGTGCAGGGCCTGGATCTGTTCGTTGGCCAGGGTGTCGCCGGCAATCACGATCTTGAAGCCGTTGTAGTCCGACGGGTTGTGGCTGCCGGTGAGCATCACGCCCGACTTGCCAGCCAGCACATTGGCGGCGTAGTACAGCGCTGGGGTTGGCACCAGGCCGACATCGCTGACATGGCAGCCGCTGTCGGCCACGCCCTGAATCAGTCGCTCCACCAGCTCAGGGCCGGACAGTCGCCCGTCACGGCCCACGCAAACGTTGGGCTCGCCCTGGGCCAGGCTCTGGGAGCCAATGGCGCGGCCGATCCAGTAGGCGGTTTCGGCGGTCAGGGTCTTGGGAACGACGCCACGGATGTCGTAGGCGCGGAAGATGCTGTCGGGAAATGTCGGTGCGACGTGGGCTGCGTTGCTCATCACTGGGAAACTCCATCGATACGGGGCTGGACAGGCCTAAATGTTGCTGACCGGCAGGCTCAGACTGAAGGGTATGACGGCATTTTTGGCATAGAGTTCGTGGTGCAAAAGTGCCACCTGCGCAGCGGAACCACTTCCCTTACCGCTTAATACCTTGATTTCACAAGGCAAATCTTCTTGATAGGCGCTGCGCATTATTCATCCTGAAAGCCATGCGTTGGCTGCGGGCCGGGCAGGGTGCCCGGCCTGGATCAGCGTGGTCAGTGGCTGCCGGAATGCCCGAAACCACCTGCGCCGCGTTGGGTTTCGTCGAACTCTTCAACCAGTTCAAAGTGCGCCTGCACGACCGGAACCAGCACCAACTGGGCAATGCGCTCGCCGACCGCGATGTTGAAAGCGGTCTGGCCACGGTTCCAGCAAGACACCATCAGTTCGCCCTGATAGTCCGAGTCGATCAGGCCCACCAGGTTACCGAGGACGATGCCGTGTTTGTGGCCCAGGCCGGAGCGCGGCAGGATCAGTGCAGCCAAGCCGGGATCACCCACATAAATTGACAGGCCGGTAGGGATCAGCAGGGTCTGGCCAGGCTCAAGAACGGTGTCCTGCTTGAGCATGGCACGCAGGTCGAGGCCGGCGGAACCCGGTGTGGCGTAGGCCGGCAGCGGGAATTCGTTGCCGATGCGGGGGTCGAGGATCTTGGCTTGCAAAGCGTGCATGGAAATTAAACCTGGTTCAGCCGTTGGGCGATAAAAGAGATCAGTTGGCGGGCAATCTTGCCTTTGCTGGTCTGGACGAAAAGGGTGGCGTGCAGTTCGCGGTCGATCACGCTGCAGGCGTTTTCCTCGCTGTTGAAGCCGATGCTTGGGTTGGCGACATCATTGGCAACGATCAGGTCGAGGTTTTTGTCTTTCAATTTGCGAGCAGCATAGTCCAGCAGATGCTCGGTTTCGGCCGCGAAACCGACGCTGAACGGGCGATCTGGATGGGTGGCGATAGTCGCCAGAATATCCGGGTTGCGGACCATTTGCAGGAGCAGGCCGTCGCCGCTCGTAGGGTCTTTCTTGAGTTTTTGTGGAGCAATGACTTCCGGGCGGTAGTCCGCGACCGCTGCCGAGGCGATAAACAGGTCGCAAGGGATTGCCGCTTCGCAGGCCGCGAGCATGTCACGGGCGCTGACCACGTCGATGCGGGTGACACGGTCAGGCGTTGGCAAGTGCACGGGGCCGGTGATCAAGGTGACGCGAGCGCCGGCTTCTACCGCTGCTTCGGCCAGGGCAAAGCCCATTTTTCCGGAGCTGTGGTTGGTGATGTAGCGCACCGGGTCGATGTTTTCCTGGGTCGGACCTGCGGTGATCAGCACGTGCTTGCCGGTCAGGGCCAGGTGCTGGAAACACTCGGCGGCGCACAGCGCCAGGTCAGTGGCTTCGAGCATGCGGCCCATGCCCACGTCGCCGCAGGCCTGGCTGCCGGATGCCGGGCCGAAGACCTTGAGGCCACGGCTTTGCAGCAGTTGGGTATTGGCTTGGGTGGCTGGGTCGTGCCACATGGCCTGGTTCATCGCGGGAGCTATGGCGACGGTAGCGTCGGTGGCCAGCACCAGCGTGGTCAGCAAGTCATTGGCGATGCCCTGTGCCAGGCGGGCGATCAGGTCGGCGGTGGCGGGCGCGATCAGCACCAGGTCGGCCCACTTGGCCAGCTCGATATGGCCCATGGCGGCTTCCGCCGCCGGGTCCAGCAGGTCCAGGTGAACCGGGTGCCCGGACAGGGCCTGCATGGTCAACGGGGTGATGAACTCGCTACCGCCACGGGTCATGACCACGCGCACTTCGGCGCCTTGGTCCAGAAGCCGGCGAACCAGTTCTGCGCTCTTGTAGGCGGCAATGCCGCCGCCGACGCCGAGAACGATGCGTTTCCGATACAGACGCTGCATTGGCTTGCCTTTCCAGTTCAGTGATGGCGTTGCGATGCCCCCTCCCCAGGTGAAATCGCACGCAAAAAGATGGGCTAAGATAACACAGCGACCGCCACGCAACAGCGGCGCACATGCACACGGAGGTGCTATGAGTATTCGCGATTGGCCCGCGGCGGAGCGCCCGCGGGAGAAACTTTTGGAGTTGGGTGCGGCAAATCTTTCCGATGCCGAATTGTTGGCGATTTTTCTGCGCACCGGGGTGGCGGGCAAAAGTGCGGTGGATCTGGCGCGTCATCTGCTGAAGCAGTTCGGCAGTTTGCGTGCTCTGCTGGAGGCCAAACAGGCGCAATTCAGCCAGCACCTGGGGCTGGGCCCGGCGAAGTTTGCCCAGCTCCAGGCCGTGCTGGAAATGGCCCAGCGCCATCTGGCCGAGCGCCTGCGGCACGATTCGGCGTTGGAAAGCCCAATGGCAGTGCGCGATTACCTCAAGGCGCTGTTGCGCCATGAACCCCACGAGGTATTCGGCTGCCTGTTTCTCGATTCAAGGCATCGGGTGTTGGGTTTTGAGAAGTTGTTTCAAGGCACCATCGACAATGCCACGGTGTACCCAAGGCAAGTGGTCAAGCGTGCCCTGGCCTATAACGCGGCTGCGCTGATCCTGTGTCACAACCATCCTTCCGGGAGCGCCGAGCCAAGCATTGCCGACCGCAAGCTGACGAAGCTTTTGCAAAAAACCCTGGAGTTGGTCGACGTGCGGGTACTGGACCACATCATTGTTGGCGACGGGGATCCGTTGTCCATGGCCGAGTACGGGTGGATGTAGAAAGGCAGCTGCAAGGGGCAAGCTGCAAGCCTCAAGTTAGCTTGCAGCTTGCAGCTTGCAGCTTATGGCTTGACGCTCACCTGCGAGTAATCCTGACGCCCGAACGGGCTGACCTGATACCCCTCGACATTTTTGCGCGTCAGGGCAAAGGCCGTGGGGTGTGCGAGCGGCAGCCACAGTGCCTGTTGCTGGATCTGCGCCTGTGCCTGTTGATACAGCTTGCTGCGCACCCCTTGCTCGCTGGTGGTCTTGCCGGCGCTAATCAGCTTGTCCAGTGCGGAGTCGCAATAACGGGCGAAGTTGGTGCCGGATTTCACCGCCGCACAGGAGAACTGCGGGGTCAGGAAGTTATCCGGGTCGCCGTTGTCGCCCGCCCAGCCCATGAACAGCAAGTCGTGTTCGCCGGCCTTCGCGCGGCGGATCAGCTCACCCCACTCGATCACGCGTATTTCGGCCTGGATGCCAATTTTAGCCAGGTCCGCTTGCAACAACTGAGCGCCAAGGCTTGGGTTGGGGTTGAGCAAGCTGCCTGAAGGTCGGGTCCAGATAGTAGTTTTAAAACCGTCCTTGAGGCCGGCTCTTTCGAGCAGCACCTTGGCCTTGGCGACGTCCTGGGGATAGCCTGGTAATTCCTTGGCATAGCTCCAGGTATTAGGTGGGAAAGGGCCATTGGCGGCTTCGGCAGTGTCTTCGAATACCGCTTTGAGGTAGCTGGCCTTGTCGAAAGCCAAGTTGATCGCCTGACGTACTTCTGGCTTGTCCAGAGGCGGATGCTGGCTGTTGATAGCGACGAAGGCGGTCATAAAGGCAGCGGTTTTTTCTACCTTGAGTGCAGCGTCCTGCTGGGCTTCGCCAATATCCAGGGGCTTGGGCGACAGGGCGATCTGGCACTCGTTGCGTCGCAGCTTTTGCAGCCTGACGTTGGCGTCTGTGGTGATGGCAAAGATCAAGTTATCCACAGCAGGTTTACCGGCGAAGTACTCCGGGTTGGCCTTGTAGCGGATAGATGCGTCTTTCTGGAAACGCCCGAAAATGAACGGCCCGGTACCGATCGGTTGGCTGTTGAGCTTTTCCGGGGTGCCAGCCTTGAGCAATTTATCGGCGTATTCAGCCGGGTATATCGAGGCAAAACCCATACTCAGTGCGGCCAGGAACGTTGAGTCGGCATGGTCCAGGGTAAAGCGCACGGTCAGTGGGTCCAGCGCATCGATTTTCTTGATCAGTGCCGACAGTTGCAGGGATTGCGCATGCGGGAAGCCGCTCTGGGCGATCTTGTGCCACGGATTGGCCGGATCGAGCATGCGCTCGAAGCTGAAGCGCACGTCTTCAGCGGTCAAGGTGCGACTTGGGCTGAAATACTCGGTGCGGTGGAATTTAACACCTGGGTGCAGTTTGAAGGTATAGGTCAGGCCGTCTGGCGAGACGTCCCAGCTGTCGGCCAGGCTGGGAGTCAGTGTGCCGCTGGCGGCGTCGAAGTCCACCAGGCGATTCATCAGCACGTCTGCCGAGGCGTTGGTGGTGGTCAGCGAGTTGTATTGCACCACGTCGAACCCTTCGGGGCTGGCCTCGGTGCAGACGCTCAAAGTGGTGGCCGCCAAGGCCTGCGGAGCAAGAAAAAGCGGGGCTAGCAATAGCGGCAGGGCAGCGAGGCGCATGGTCGGTTTCCTTTGCAGATCGAAGGCCCATCTGCGAGTGCAGTCTGGAAAAGTCCTACCGTAGTGGGCTGATTGATAAATGACTAGCCCATTTTTGCCTGTGCTTTTGCCTCAAATGCTGTTTTGATGGCGTCTCAGGTCGTTTTGCCGGACATCTTACGGTGTGCGCAAGCGCTGTAAATCATTCTGTGCGACGAGCGGTTCACTCGTGCAGCGGCCCACCCTGGCAACGGTTCAGGCGTTTGTGGGCGAGATTTATACCGGTAAAAATACACGGACTGTTGTTGCACTTGGGTCTTTCTGGTATAAAGCAGCGCTCTTTTCTAGGGGCCCGGTTCCTTCGCTAGTAGGTGTAGCCGGTAAGACCCTAAAGAAACGCGGCGCCTGGCGCCAAATGACTGAGAGATTAAGCGGCCAACCCATGCCGGGTTGGGCATGTGGTTTTAGAGGGCTGAGGCATGTCGAGAGTCTGTCAAGTTACCGGTAAGGGTCCGGTGACTGGGAATAACATTTCCCACGCAAATAACAAAACCCGTCGTCGTTTCCTGCCTAACCTGCAGCATCACCGCTTCTGGGTTGAAGAAGAGAAACGTTTTGTTCGTCTGCGCGTATCTGCTAAAGGCATGCGCATCATCGACAAGCGTGGCATCACTGTCGTGCTGGCCGAAATCCGCCGCGCTGGCAAGATTTAAGGAGCTATATCATGCGTGAATTGATTCGAATGATCTCTAGCGCCGGTACTGGTCACTTCTACACTACCGACAAGAACAAGCGTACTACCCCGGACAAGCTCGAAAAGAAAATGTTCGACCCGCGCGTTCGCAAGCACGTGATCTACAAAGAAGGCAAAATCAAGTAATTGGTTTTCTTTCTGAAAAAAGCCCGCATCTCACGATGCGGGCTTTTTTTTGCGCTCGAAAAGCCCTCGCTGCGCAGCCGCAGTAAAAAGGCCCCTGCCGCTTTGCCTTGGACCCAAGGCATCGCAACAAAATCTCGTAGAAGGTGTATGTCAGGGCGGTAGATAAATCAGGCCTTTTGTTCAAACACTACATAGATCTTGCGGCACGCCTCCAGCACTTCCCAGGTGCCGATAAAACCTGCCGGAATCACGAAGCGATCACCGGCGCGCAGGGTCTTGGCGTTGCCGTCGACATCTCGCAGTACGGAAACGCCCTGTACGATTTCGCAGTATTCATGTTCGCTGTAGTTGACCTTCCATTGCCCAACGGCACCTTCCCAGACCCCAGCGCTCATCTGGCCACATGGACTGTTGTAGTGGTTGTAGACGGTTTGCTCGGGATCGCCCTTGAGGATTTTTTCCGCGGCCGGGCGATAGCGCTCGGGCTCGGTCTTGGCCTGGCTGAAGTCGACGATATTCTGAATGTTCATGTGCGTATCCCGTCTGGCCTGCGGATGGAGGGCTCAAAGTCTATGTTTATTAAAATGAACATCGCAAGGGTGTTTACCGCTGTTGTGTCAAATATATTGAAACATCCCCGGCGGCTGGTTTAGGGTGGTGGGTGCCTTGAGCCGAACAGCTGGCTGGCCGGGCAGCATTCTTCAAAGGTACCCGAGCACCATGCCGGGCCCTTGTATTTAATAAGAGGAGGACACTCGCATGACCACCCTGACCCGTGCCGACTGGGAACAACGCGCCAAGGATCTGAAGATCGAAGGTCGCGCCTACATCAATGGCGAATACACCGCTGCCGTCTCCAGCGAGACCTTCGAGTGCATCAGCCCGGTCGATGGCCGCCTGCTGACCACCGTCGCCAGCTGTGACGTCGCCGACGCCCAGCGCGCCGTTGAAAATGCCCGTGCCACCTTCAATTCTGGTGTCTGGTCGCGCCTGGCGCCAAGCAAGCGTAAAACCACCATGATCCGTTTCGCAGCACTGCTCAAGGCCAATGCCGAGGAGCTGGCGCTGCTGGAAACCCTGGACATGGGCAAGCCGATCAGCGATTCCCTAGGCATCGATATCCCTGGCGCCGCGCAAGCCCTGAGCTGGAGCGGCGAAGCCATCGACAAGATTTACGACGAAGTCGCTGCCACGCCCCATGACCAACTGGGTCTGGTGACCCGTGAGCCGATCGGGGTGGTTGCTGCCATCGTGCCGTGGAACTTCCCACTGATGATGGCCTGCTGGAAGCTGGGGCCGGCGCTGTCCACCGGTAACTCGGTGATCCTCAAACCGTCCGAAAAATCGCCGCTGACCGCCATCCGCATCGCCGCCCTGGCCGTCGAAGCCGGTATCCCCCAAGGAGTGCTCAACGTGCTGCCGGGCTACGGCCACACAGTGGGCAAGGCTTTGGCGTTGCACATGGACGTCGATACCCTAGTGTTCACCGGTTCCACCAAGATCGCCAAGCAACTGCTGATCTACTCCGGCGAATCGAACATGAAGCGCGTGTGGCTGGAAGCCGGCGGCAAGAGCCCGAACATCGTGTTTGCCGATGCCCCGGACCTGCAAGCCGCTGCCGAATCCGCTGCTGGCGCCATTGCCTTCAACCAGGGCGAAGTCTGCACTGCAGGTTCCCGCTTGCTGGTCGAACGCTCGATCAAGGACACCTTCCTGCCGCTGGTGATTGAAGCGCTCAAGGGCTGGAAGCCGGGCAACCCACTGGACCCTGCGACCAACGTCGGCGCGCTGGTGGATACCCAGCAGATGAACACCGTGCTGTCGTACATCGAGTCCGGGCATGCCGATGGCGCCAAGCTGGTGGCCGGTGGCAAGCGCATCCTGCAGGAAACCGGTGGCACCTACGTTGAGCCAACGATTTTCGACGGTGTGAACAACGCGATGAAAATCGCCCAGGAAGAAATCTTCGGCCCGGTGCTGTCGGTCATTACCTTCGACAGCGCTGAAGAAGCCATCGAGATCGCCAACGACACCCCGTACGGCCTGGCCGCTGCGGTGTGGACTGCCAACATCTCCAAGGCGCACCTGACCGCCAAGGCCCTGCGTGCCGGTAGTGTATGGGTCAACCAATACGATGGCGGGGATATGACCGCGCCATTTGGTGGCTTCAAGCAATCGGGCAACGGCCGCGACAAGTCGCTGCACGCGTTCGACAAGTACACCGAGCTGAAGGCGACCTGGATCAAGTTGTAAGTAACCCCGGCGATCCCCTGTAGGAGCGAGCTTGCTCGCGATGGACTTGAACGATGACGCGGGCATGCTGAATGCACGCAGCGCTCTCAGGTTTTTCGCGAGCAAGCTCGCTCCTACAGTTCGTTTACGGTCTGAAAAATAATTATCCACAGGAGCATGTAAATGCGTTGGGCGACTTACTTCGCCGTCCTGGCCTCAGTGTTGAGCGTCGGCCTCGCCCTGGGCATGAGCATGCCGCTGGTGTCCCTGCGCCTGGAAAGCTGGGGCTACGGCAGCTTTGCTATCGGTGTCATGGCGGCGATGCCGGCCTTCGGTGTGTTGTTGGGGGCCAAGGTGTCCAGTGGCCTGGCCTCGCGGTTGGGCACGGCGAACCTGATGCGTCTGTGCCTGTGGGCCGGTGCGATTTCCATCGGCTTGCTGGCGGTATTGCCCAGCTATCCGGTGTGGCTGGTGCTGCGCCTGATGATCGGGGTGATCCTGACCATTGTGTTCATCCTCGGCGAAAGTTGGATCAACCAACTGGTGGTGGAGCAATGGCGAGGGCGGCTGGTGGCGCTGTATGGCTGCAGCTATGCCCTGAGCCAGCTGTCGGGGCCGCTGTTGCTGGGCGCGCTGGGCACGGATAACGACATTGGCTTCTGGGTCGGCGTGGGCTTGCTGACCGTCTCACCGATAGTGCTTTTGGGTCGATCAGGGGCACCGACCGCCGAATCCCTCAGTGTGACCTTTGGCGACTTGCTGCGCTTCTGCCAGGGCTTGCCAGCAATTGCCTGGGCGGTGGCCTTGTTCGCTGCCTTCGAGGCGATGATTCTTACGCTGCTACCGGTGTATTGCCTGCAACAAGGTTTCACGGCCGAGATTGCCCTGGCCATGGTCAGTACGGTGGTAGTGGGCGATGCACTGCTGCAATTGCCGATTACCTGCCCCGGCGCACCCTGTTTATGGGTTGCGCACTGCTGTTGCTGGGGTCGAGCCTGGCGATTCCGCTGCTGCTGGATACATTGCTGATCTGGCCGGTGTGGGTGCTGTTTGGTGCCAGTGCCGGTGGCCTGTTCACCTTATCGTTGATCCTGATCGGCGAGCGCTACCGCGACGATGCGCTGGTGCGCGCCAATGCCCATATCGCGCAGTTGTGGGGGATCGGCTGCTTGATCGGGCCACTGGTGGCCGGCGCAGGCAGCCAGTGGGTTAGCGGGCATGCGCTGCCATTGCTGATGGCGGCGGGGGCGTTTGGGCTGCTGATTTTGCTGCTGCGCCAAGGCGCATTTGGCGCTACACAGTCCGTGTAGGAGCAAGCTTGCTCGCGATGGTCGTCAACGATAACGTTTGCTGCCTGAATGAACGCCGCGCTCTCGGGTTTTTCGCGAGCAAGCTCGCTACAACATGCGCTCCAGGCCAACAGTGGTGGCGAACCAGGCATTGAACCTGCGCCACCAGCTCCCCGGCTCACGGGGCAGCGTATGCAGCTGGCCGTTATCTTCCGTCACCCACACCACTTGCCCATCCTGCAGCTTGGCTTGATAACTCAAAGCCGGCGCCATGCCTTCCAGCGCCAGGTTGCGCACGTGTTCGGCCAGCTCCGGGCTGTCCACTAACACGCCGACTTCGGTGTTCCACAGCACTGAACGCGGGTCGAAGTTGAAGGAGCCGATAAACGATTTTTTCCGGTCAAAGATGATCGCCTTGCTGTGCAGGCTGGAATCCGAGCCCTGGAATGAACCGCTGCGCAACAGATGCGGGCCACTGCCGCCGCCTCCCGGTTGACGGCGCAGCTCGTACAGCTTCACTCCATGCTCCAGCAACGCCTTGCGGTAGGGCGCGTAGCCACCGTGCACCGCTGGCACGTCGGTGGCTTCCAGGGAGTTGGTCAGCAGGCTTACCGATACACCCGCGTCGGCCCGGCCGGTCAGGTACAGCAAGCCAGGTTGGCCGGGCACGAAGTAGGCTGAAATCATCATCAGTTCGTGGCTGACGCCTTCCATTTCCGGTGCCAGTTGCGTGGTCAGCAGCAGCCGTGGATCGGGATCGGCCTTAGCCAGGACTTTGCTCGGCGCATCCCATAAAGCCTGGTTCCACGCCCAGATCAGCTCGCGGCGCCAGATGTCCATGCGCGGCTGGGTTTTGTAGGCCATCAGGCGGCGATAGAGTGCGTGGTTTTGCTGGCGGGACTCGGCCAGGGATTCTTCCAGGCGCAAGCGGGCGGCGGCCAGGTCGCGCGAGGAAGGCGCAGTGGAGATGAATTCGTCAATCGGTTTGCTCAGGGCGCTGTTCCAGTACTGATCGAAGCTGTGGCCCAGTTGCTCGGCCACCGGCCCGACGCTGAGCATGTCGATATCGGTGAAGTTCAGGTTGGGTTCGGCATCGAAATACTCATCCCCCAAGTTGCGTCCACCGACGATGGCCACGCTGTTGTCCGCCAGCCACAGCTTGTTGTGCATGCGCCGGTGTTGCAGCGACAGGTTGAACAGCCGGCCCATGGCCCGAGTCACTCCGGTGCTGCGGCCCAGGTGCAGCGGGTTGAACAGGCGAATCTGGATCTGCGGGTGGGCGGCGAGGGTGGCGATGATCTCGTCCAGGCCATCGCTGGTGGTGTCATCCAGCAGGATACGCACCCGCACGCCACGGTCAGCGGCTTTGAGCAGTTCCTCCACCAGCATCCGCGTGCTGATGCCGTCATGAACGATGTAGTACTGCAGGTCGATGCTGGTCTGGGCGTTGCGGATCAGTTCGGCGCGGGCCATGAACGCTTCGCTGCTGTTGGGCAGCAGGCGAAATCCAGAGCGGCCCTGGTACGGCGCGGCCTGGGCCTGGATCGAGCGGCCGAAGGAGGAGTCCATCGCTGGCATGGCTTGGCTGGGTGTACGCGGCACATTCACGGTGGCGCAACCGGCCACGCCCAGGAATCCCAGCAGGAAAAGCGCTAAAAGCCGTTGGCTCATCAAGGGTGTGGGTTCCGAATCAGGGCGGTTATCGCCATATGACGGTAATTTTCCGCGAAAGGTCAGTCCAGGCCTTGCTCCGTTTCGGCCAGCAACTTGATGGCCGCCGCACCGACCTTGCGCACCGCCTCTTCAATCTGCGGCGTTGGCTTGGCAGCGTAGTTCATCCGCAGGCAGTTACGGTATTTGCCTGAGGCGGAAAAGATACTTCCCACAGCAATCTGCACGCCTTGGTCGATCAGCACCCGATTGAGCTTCAGGGTGTCGAACCCCTCCGGCAACTCCACCCACAACAGGAAGCTGCCTTGGGGGCGGCTGGCGCGGGTGCCGGTCGGGAAGTAGCGGCTGACCCAGTCGAGCATCAGGTCGCGATTACGTTGGTATTGAGTGCGCATCCGCCGCAAATGAGGTTCGAAATGCCCATTTTTGAGAAATTCGGCAATGGCGATCTGTGGTTGGGTGGCGGTGGAGCCGGTGCTGATGTATTTCATGTGCAGCACCCGTTCCAGATAACGGCCCGGCGCTACCCAGCCGATCCGCAGGCCCGGCGCCAAGGTTTTCGAGAAGGAACTGCACAGCAGGACGCGGCCATCGTCGTCGAAGGATTTGATGGTTCTCGGTCGCGGGTAGCTGTAGGCCAGTTCGCCATATACATCGTCCTCAATGATCGCCACGTCAAAGCGCTGGGCCAGTGTCAGCAGCGCCCGTTTGCGTGACTCCGGCATGATGTAGCCCAGCGGGTTGTTGCAGTTAGGCGTCAACTGTATGGCCTTGATCGGCCACTGCTCCAGCGCCAGCTCCAGGGCTTCGAGGCTGATGCCGGTCAACGGGTCGGTAGGGATTTCCAGGGCTTTCATGCCCGCGCCCTTGAGGGTCTGCATGGCACCGTGGAAGCTCGGCGAGTCAACTGCAACGATATCGCCCGGCTCGCAAGTGGCGCGGATGCTGGTGGACAGCGCCTCATGGCAGCCAGTGGTGATCACCAGGTCCTGGGCGCTCAGTTGGCAGCCAGAGTCCAGCAGCAAGCGGGCAATCTGCTCGCGCAGCTCCAGGTAGCCGTAGATGTTGTCGTAATACAGGCCGGGCATATCCTGTCGGCGGCTGACCTGCGCCAGGCTGCGCAGCAGAGGTTTCATGGTGGGTGACAGAACATCCGGCATGCCCCGGCCCATCTGTATGACGTCTTTGCGCGGGACGGCGCGGATCAGTTCCAGTACTTGGTCCCACTGAGATATTTCCACCGGGCGCTGGGCCGGGCGGCCCACCGCTGGCAATGCCGGTAGCTCTCGGCCCACGGGCACGAAGTAACCGGATTTAGGCTTTGGCATCGCCAGGCCGTTGTCTTCCAGCAGCCGATAGGCCTGCTGCACAGTGCTCAGGCTGACCCCGTGTTCGACACTCAAGGCCCGTACCGAGGGCAGCCGGTCGCCGGGGCGGTAGAAGCCCTGTTCGATGCGAGTGCCCAGCAGTTCGGCGAGGTTTACATAGAGGGTCATGGCGTTTGCTCCCGGTTAACCAGTACAGATGAAGCGAAAATACACGATTCAGTCAAAGATAGGCAGTATCTGTATGGATTTAATGCTGGCTGTTTGGATCTGTATTGGTTTCGACGCTCGACTCATCATGGTCACTCATGGCAACAGGTAGATGAGGGGCAGCAAAATGAACGGCTTGAGCGATGTACGGCTGGCGCTACACAGTCAGGAGCTGGCAGCAGGGCAGGAGCGGGCGACGGGCGTGTGCATCCGCCGCAATGCACCTTCCTTCCTCAGCCGCTGGGCCCTTTTCTGGCACCGTCGGCACACGCGCAAGGCACTGTTGGAGCTGACCGCGGAGCAGTTGCGCGATATCGGCTTGAGCCCCGGGCAGGCGCGACGGGAAGGATTGAAGCCGTTCTGGCGCGGGTAAGGGTTACACCAACTCTTTGAGCCGGTGCCAGAGCATTCCCAGCGCCAACAGCGGCGAGCGCAAATGCTTGCCGCCGGGGAAGGTCATGTGCGGCACCTTGGCAAACAGATCAAAGCCACCACTTTGCTGGCCGCTGATGGCTTCGGCCAACAGCTTGCCCGCCAGGTGGGTGGCGTTGAGCCCATGGCCGGCGTAGGCCTGGGCGTAATACACGTTAGGCTGATCAGCCAGCCGACTGATCTGCGGCAAACGGTTGGCGCCGATGCCGATCATGCCGCCCCATTGGTAATCGATTTTTACGCCAGCCAGTTGCGGGAACACTTGCAGCATCTTCGGCCGCATATAGGCACCGATGTCCTGGGGATCGCGGCCGGAATAGTGACAGGCACCGCCGAACAGTAGGCGCCGGTCCGCCGACAGCCGGAAGTAATCCACGGTTACCCGCTGGTCACACACCGCCATGTTCTGCGGCAGCAGGTCAGCGGCTTGCGCTTCGCTCAAGGGTTCGGTGGCGATGATGTAACTGCCGGCGGGCAGCACCTTGCCGCTCAGTTGCGCATTGAGGTCGTTCAGATAGGCATTGCAGCCCAGCACCAGGGTCTTGGCCCGCACGCAGCCTTGGGCGGTGTGGACTTTGACTTCCGGGCCATAGTCGATACGCACCACTTGCGATTGTTCGAACAGCTTCACCCCCAGTCGCTGGGCGACAGCAGCTTCGCCGAGGGCCAGGTTAAGCGGATGCAGATGCCCGGAGCCCATGTCGATCATCCCGCCGACATACCGGTCGGAACCCACCACGCTGCGCATCTCCCCGGCTTGCAGCAGACGCAGTTCATGGCGATAGCCCAGGCTGCGCAGTTCGTCGGCATCGGCGCTCAGGCCTTCCAGGTCGCGGGGTTTGTTGGCCAGGTCGCAGTAGCCCCAGGTCAGGTCGCAGTCGATCTGGAAACGCTCGACCCGCTGGCGCACGATCTCCACGGCTTCCAGGCCCATCAGCTTCATCTGCCGCACGCCGTCGGTGCCGATGACATTGGAAAACTGATCCAGGCCGTGACCAACGCCGCGAATCAACTGCCCGCCATTTCGACCGCTGGCGCCCCAGCCGATCTTGTGCGCTTCCAGCAGCACCACGCTCAAGCCTCGTTCGGCCAACTCCAGGGCGGTGTTGAGCCCGGAAAAACCGCCACCAACCACGCACACATCGGCCACCACTTCTCCTACAAGCACCGGATGATCGGGTTGCGGCAAGCTGCTGGCTGCATAGTAGGAAGCGGTGTGCCGGGCACTGGCTGTCATGGGAGGCATCCGTGTTTGGAAAATGTGACGCAGGATACAGCGGTCGGACGAAGCTGTCTCACCGAGGGTTTTTAAGGCAGAATCCATGCCTATTCGCCGTTCGGTACCTGTTTCGATGAGTTGCAACAGTCAGAAAATTCGCACGCTGCGTCAGCAAATCCCCTCGTTTGAGTGCGTCCCGGGTTGCCACGACTGCTGTGGGCCGGTGACCACCTCAACCGAGGAAATGTCCCGTCTGCCCCGTAAGACGGCTGCCGAACAGGATGCCGCGATGGACGAACTGAACTGCGTGCACCTGGGCCCCAATGGCTGCACCGTCTACGGCGAGCGGCCGCTGATCTGCCGACTGTTCGGTACTACGCCGACCCTGCCATGCCCCAATGGCCGCGGCCCGGTGGAGATGATCCATCCACGGGTGGAGAAGCAGATTCATGAGTACATGGCGACGACGCGGCAAGTGCTGGTTTAGTCCGCTCTTCAATCCGGGATGGGTAAATTCAAACTCTCCTTCACCTCTTCCATCACGATATAGCTCTTGGACTCCCGCACATGGGGCAGTTTGAGCAGGATGTCGCCCAGCAGTTTGCGGTACGAGGCCATCTCGGAAATCCGCGCCTTTACCAGGTAGTCGAAATCCCCCGACACCAGGTGGCACTCCAACACATGAGGCAGTTTCAGCACGGCTCGTCGGAATTCTTCGAAGGTATCGCCTGATTTGTAGTCGAGGCTGATCTCGACAAACACCAGCAGGCTACCCTTCAAGTGCTGGGGATTAAGCCGGGCGTTGTAGCCCATGATGATCCCTTCACGCTCCAGGCGCCGAACCCGCTCGGTGCAGGGCGTGGTCGACAGTCCGACCTTTTCTCCCAACTCGGTGAAGGAAATTCGCCCGTCAGCTTGCAGGATGCGCAGGATGTTGCGATCGATCTTGTCCAGCTCCCGTTTGGTCTGGGTGTTGGTACGCATAGGGGATGCGCCTCCGTGAAAAGGGTTTTTGCCGAGAATTCTCGCCAAATATAGGCAGTTATATAGTGAAATGCACTGGCGAATGCTTTTTATACTGCAAACATCTTTGTGCTGAACAATAAACGTCAGCGGTCAAGCCGCGATGAGGATATAAAAATGCGTGTTCTGGTCTTGGGTAGCGGTGTCATTGGTGTGGCCAGTGCCTACTATTTGGCGCGGGCCGGTTTCGAGGTGGTTGTGGTCGACCGTCAGCCGGCTGTTGCCATGGAGACCAGTTTCGCCAACGCCGGGCAGGTCTCACCTGGCTACGCCTCGCCGTGGGCCGCGCCGGGTGTGCCGCTCAAGGCCATCAAGTGGCTGCTGCAACGCCACGCGCCGCTGGCGATCAAGGCCACCGCCGATATCGATCAATACCTGTGGATGGCGCAGATGCTGCGTAACTGTACCGCCAACCGTTATGCGGTGAACAAGGAGCGCATGGTCCGCCTGTCTGAGTACAGCCGCGATTGCCTCGACGAATTGCGCACCGAAACCGGCATTGCCTACGAAGGTCGCCGCCTGGGTACCACGCAATTGTTCCGCACCCAGGCCCAGCTCGATGGCGCCGCCAAGGATATCGCCGTCTTGAAGGAGTCTGGCGTGCCTTTCGAGCTGCTGGACCGTGCCGGTATCGCTCGCGTCGAGCCCGCCCTGGCCGGCGTCACCGATATCCTGGCCGGCGCCCTGCGCTTGCCCAATGACCAGACCGGTGACTGCCAGATGTTCACCACCCGCCTGGCGGAAATGGCCATCCAGCTGGGCGTCGAGTTCCGCTTTGAACAAGATATTCAGCGCCTGGACCAGGCTGGTGATCGCATCAACGGCGTCTGGATCGACGGCAAGCTGGAAACCGCCGACCGCTACGTCCTGGCCCTGGGCAGTTACTCGCCGCAGTTGCTCAAGCCGCTGGGGATCAAGGCGCCGGTGTATCCGCTCAAGGGTTACTCCCTGACCGTGCCGATCACCAACCCGGCAATGTCCCCGACCTCGACCATTCTCGACGAAACCTACAAGGTGGCGATCACCCGTTTCGACAACCGCATCCGCGTCGGCGGCATGGCTGAAATCGCCGGTTTTGACCTGTCGCTGAACCCGCGTCGGCGTGAAACCCTGGAGATGATCGTCAACGACCTTTATCCTCAGGGCGGTGATTTGACCGAAGCCACATTCTGGACCGGCCTTCGTCCGACCACCCCGGACGGCACGCCGATTGTTGGCGGCACGCCGTTCAAAAACCTGTTCCTGAATACTGGCCACGGCACCCTCGGCTGGACCATGGCCTGTGGCTCTGGTCGTCTGCTGGCCGATTTGATGGCGAAGAAAACACCGCAAATCAGTGCCGAAGGCCTCGATATTTCCCGTTACGGCAACCACCACCAGGAGTCCGCAAAACATGTCAATCCAGCGCCAGCTCACCAATGAGCGCATGAGCCAGATCGTTGTCCACAGCGGTACGGTGTACCTGGCAGGGCAAGTCGGCGACAACATGAGTGCCGGGATTGAACAGCAGACCCGTGAAACCCTCGCCAACATCGAGCGTTTGCTGGATCTGGCCGGTACCGACAAAAGCAAGCTGCTGTCGGTGACGATCTACCTGAAAGACATTGACGCCGATTTCGCCGGCATGAACGCGGTGTGGGACAAGTGGCTGCCAAAAGGTGTTGCCCCGGCCCGTGCGACGGTTGAGTCGAAGCTCTGCGAACCGGAAATTCTGGTTGAGCTGTCGGTCGTGGCCGCTTTGCCTTAAACCTTGATCCCTTTCCCGGTGCCGACGCTGTCAGTTGGTGCCGATTTTCTTCCCCAAGCCGCCTAGAAGCCTGCCGCCATGCGTCCTGCCCGTGCCCTGATCGACCTTCAAGCCCTGCGCCACAACTACCAACTGGCTCGCGAAATCAGTGGGGCCAAGGCCCTCGCCGTGATCAAGGCTGATGCCTACGGGCATGGCGCCGTGCGCTGTGCCCAGGCGTTGGAGGGGCAAGCCGATGGCTTTGCCGTCGCCTGCATCGAGGAAGCGCTGGAGCTGCGGGCCGCCGGCATTCGTGCGCCGGTGTTGCTGCTGGAAGGTTTTTTCGAAGCCGATGAACTGCCGCTGATCATCGAGCATGATTTCTGGTGCGTAGTGCATTCGTTGTGGCAGTTGGAGGCGATTGAGCAAGCGACCTTGAGCAAACCGCTCACGGTCTGGCTGAAGCTGGACTCGGGCATGCACCGGGTTGGCCTGCATCCCAAGGACTATCACGACGCTTACCAGCGTCTGTTGGCCAGCGGCAAAGTGGCGAAGATCGTGTTGATGAGCCATTTCGCCCGTGCAGACGAGCTGGACAGCACGAGCAGCGAAGAGCAGGTCGCTGTATTCACGGCGGCTAGCCAAGGCTTGTCGGCCCAGGTCAGCCTGCGCAACTCGCCATCGCTGATGGGCTGGCCGAACGTTTCCAGCGATTGGGTTCGCCCAGGCCTCATGCTGTATGGCGCCACGCCATTTGGTGAAGACCAGGCGATCGATGCGCGTTTGCAGCCAGTCATGACTCTGGAATCGAAAGTCATTTGTGTACGCGAACTGCCGGCCGGAGAACCGGTGGGCTATGGTGCCAGGTTCGTGACTCAGAAGCCGATGCGCATCGGCGTGGTTGCCATGGGCTATGCAGACGGTTATCCACGCCACGCTCCGACCGGCACACCCGTGCTGGTCGCTGGCCAGCGCAGCCAATTGCTCGGTCGCGTGTCGATGGACATGCTGTGTGTCGACCTGACCGATGTCGCTGAAGCCGGTCTGGGTTCCACCGTCGAGTTATGGGGCAAAAACATTCTCGCCAGTGAGGTTGCTGCTGCTGCTGACACCATCCCGTATCAGATTTTTTGCAACCTGCGTCGAGTGCCACGGCTCTATTGCGGCGTTTAGCCGTCGGCGACGAACTGAGGGCGCCAGGATTTAGGCCCAAGTGTTGTAAATACTGAACGCTGTCGCCATGATAACGCTCAATTACAATAACGCCTGAATCTAGGAGGCTCCAGCATTGGACGTCGGCGAACGACTGCAATCCATCCGTAAGCTGAAAGGTCTTTCCCAGCGAGAGCTTGCCAAGCGCGCGGGCGTCACCAACAGCACTATTTCGATGATCGAGAAAAACAGTGTCAGCCCTTCCATCAGCTCCTTGCGAAAGGTGCTGGGCGGCATTCCCATGTCCATGGTCGAGTTCTTTTCCGAGGAGATCCTCCAGGAAAAACCGACCCAGATCGTCTATAAAGCCAATGAGCTGATCGACATCTCCGATGGCGCGGTGACAATGAAACTGGTGGGCCGAGCGCATCCAAGCCGGGCCATTGCGTTTCTCAACGAGATTTACCCGCCAGGCGCCGACACCGGCGAGGAAATGCTCACCCACGAGGGCGAGGAAACCGGAATCCTGGTAGAAGGACGCCTGGAACTGGTGGTCGGTCTTGAAACTTTTGTGCTCGAAGCCGGCGACAGCTACTACTTTGAAAGCACCAAGCCACACCGTTTTCGTAATCCGTTCGATGTGCCGGCGCGACTAATCAGCGCAGCCACACCCGCGAACTTTTAAGAAAAGAGGCATCCTGCCTGTATTGCAGCGATACCCGAAGCAGTATTCCGTCGTGATGAATCTCCCCTTCGACAATAGGGTTGTTTCAGTGAGGCGGGCTAACCGTTATACTTTCGCCGCCTGCGAAACCGTGGCCGCAGGCGTGAATAGCCACCATGAGGGTGAACGCGTGAACCTAATTATGAAAATGCTGGCCGCACCAGCAGCCGTACTGGCTCTTTGGGCTGTCAGCGCTCAAGCTGCGACCAATGATGATATTGCCAAGCGTCTTGAACCCGTCGGGAAGGTCTGTGTTCAGGGCGAAGAATGCAAGGGGATGGAAGTTGCTGTGGCTGCGGGCGGCGGCGGAGCAAAAACGCCGGCGGATATCGTTGCCAAGCATTGTAATGCTTGCCACGGCACCGGCCTGTTGGGCGCGCCGAAAGTCGGTGATAAAGCTGCCTGGAAAGAGCGCGCCGACCATCAGGGCGGCCTTGATGGCATCCTGGCCAAAGCCATCACCGGCATCAACGCAATGCCACCTAAAGGGACATGCTCCGATTGCTCGGATGACGACCTCAAGGGTGCAATCAAGGAGATGTCCGGTTTGTAAAAAACCGATCTTCGTCAAAAAAGCCGCTTGCGAGCGGCTTTTTTGTGAGCGCGATTTGCCTTTCGAGGCTGTTCTTTACGGCAAAGACCCGGCAAGCTCGGCCCAACCCCAATTCATGGAATGTTCGGGAGAAGTCCGATGGTGCAGTTGTGTTCAATCGAGCAAGCGGTGGATGACGTACTGGCGCGGTTGCCGGCGCATATTCACATGGGTATGCCCTTGGGCCTGGGCAAACCCAATCTGTTTGCCAATGCGCTGTACCGTCGCATCGCCAAGCTGCCCGATCGCGCACTGACGATCTACACCGCCCTGAGCCTGGGCCGCCCGACCTTGGGTGACGGTTTGCAAAAGCGCTTCCTCGAACCCTTTATCGAGCGAGTCTTCGGTGATTATCCCGAGCTGGACTTCCTCGCCGACCTGCACAAGGACAGCCTGCCGGCCAACATCCATGTGCAACAGTTCTTCCTGCAGCCCGGCAGCCTGCTCCACAGCGCTTCGGCCCAGCAGGACTATGTCAGCAGCAACTACAGCCATGCCGCCCGCGACATCAACGCCGCTGGCTTGAACCTGGTGGCGCAACTGGTGGCCAGCAGCAGCGAACACCCGGACCGCTTGAGCCTGAGCTGCAACCCCGACATCACCCTCGACCTGCTGCCGATGATCGCCAAGCGGCGCGCGGCCGGGGAAACCATCCTGGTGGTCGGCCAGGTCCACAACGACTTGCCCTACATGCCCGGCGATGCAGAGCTGGGCATGGATCAGTTCGATCTCCTGATCGACGAGAAGGACAGCACCACGCTGTTTTCCACCCCGAACATGCCGGTGGGGTTCCAGGATCACTTTATCGGCCTGCACGCCAGCACCCTGGTGCGTGACGGCGGCACCTTGCAGATCGGCATCGGCTCCATGGGCGATGCGCTGACCGCCGCACTGTTGGCGCGCCAGGCGGATAACGAGTCCTATCGGCTGTTGCTCACCGACCTGGACGTATACCAATGGGCGCCGCTGATCAGTCGCGAAGGTGGGGTCGAGCCGTTTGCTCGGGGCCTCTACGGTTGCAGCGAAATGTTTGTCAATGGCTTGCTGGTACTGGCCGATGCGGGCATCGTCCGGCGCAAGGTCTATCCGGACGTTGCGACTCAGGAGCAGGCCAATGCCGGCACCCTGGATGAGGCGGCGCAGCCAGATGGTATTTCGGTGCACGGCGGCTTCTTCTTGGGGCCGCGCAGTTTTTATGAGCGGTTGCGGGACTTGCCCCAGAGCAAGCGCCTGGAATTCAACATGACCCGCATTAGCTACATCAACGAGCTGTACGGGCAGGAACAACTCAAGCGTTTGCAGCGCCTGGATGCGCGGTTTATCAACAGCGCATTTACCGTGACCCTGATGGGCGCGGGTGTGGCAGACCAATTGGAAGATGGCCGTGTGCTCAGCGGTGTGGGCGGGCAATACAACTTTGTCGCTCAAGGCCATGCGCTGGAGGGCGCGCGCTCGATCCTGATCCTGCGTAGCTGGCGTGAATCGGCAGGTGAGGTCAGCTCCAACATCGTCTGGGAATATGGCCATTGCACTATTCCCCGGCACTTGCGGGACATTGTCATCACCGAATATGGCATCGCCGACTTGCGCGGGCAGACTGACGCCAAGGTGATTGAGGCGCTGCTGAATATCACCGACTCGCGGTTCCAGGTCGACCTGATCGAACGGGCGCAAAAAGCGGGCAAGTTGTCCAAGGATTTCCAACTGGCCCCGCGCTTTGCCGACAATACGCCAGAGCGTTTGCAGGCAGTCCAGGCCCGGCATGCGCGGTTATTTCCGGAATATCCGCTGGGCAGTGATTTCACTGATGAGGAGCGGGATTTGCTGCGGGCGTTGAACTGGCTCAAGAGCAAATTCAAACTGACGGAGATTCTGGAGCTGGGCAAGGCGGCGCTGGATGCACCGGAGCCGAAGGCGTTCCCCCTGCATCTGGAGCGGATGGGGTTGGCCAAGCCGGAGGGGTTGAAAGAGGACTTGTATCAGCGACTGCTGTTGGCAGGGCTTCAGGCGACGTCACTGTAGGAGCGAGCTTGCTCGCGAAGAACGTTAACGATAACGCTGGCATTCTGGATGAGCGCGTTGTCTGGACGTTTTTCGCGAGCAAGCTCGCTCCTACAGTATGTGGGGGCGTCGATTATTCGATGAAGGTTACGACGCCACCCGCCAACGACTGCACCCGAGCCAGCGATTCAACCCGGTAACCCTGCGCATCCAGTTCCGCACGGCCACCCTGGAACGACTTCTCGATCACGATCCCCAAGCCGGCCACGGTCGCGCCGGCCTGTTTGATGATTGAGATCAGCGCTTGGGACGCCTTACCGTTGGCCAGGAAGTCATCGATGATCAGCACGCGGTCGCTGCTGGTCAGGTGGCGCGGCGAGATCGCCACGGTGCTTTCCACCTTCTTGGTGAAGGAGTACACCGTCGCCGACAGCAGGTTTTCGGTGAGCGTCAGGGACTGCTGCTTGCGGGCGAAGATCACCGGCACGCCCAGGTTCAGGCCTGTCATGATCGCTGGGGCAATGCCCGACGCTTCGATGGTGACGATCTTGGTGATGCCCGAATCCTTGAACCGTGCGGCGAATTCGTCGCCGATCAGCTTCATCAGGGCCGGGTCGATCTGGTGGTTCAAAAAGGCGTCGACCTTGAGTACGTGATCGGAAAGCACGATGCCTTCTTCGCGAATTTTCTTGTGCAGTGCTTCCACGAAAGCTTCCTCAACTGGCGTCTTGTACGCCGAAAGTAGATTAAAAAGTAGTCAATTCTAGCGCTTTAACATTGCGCGTATATCCGCCAGAGCGGTGTTGCCGCGAACGGCTTTGACTTCGGTCGGTGTGTCGTCGTTGCCTTCCCAGGCCAGATCGTCCGGAGGCAGCTCATCAAGGAAGCGGCTAGGGGCGCAATCGATAATTTCGCCGTACTGCTTGCGCTTGGCGGCAAAGGTAAAGGCTAGGGTCTGACGGGCGCGGGTAATACCCACGTAGGCCAGGCGCCGTTCTTCTTCGATAGTGTCGGCTTCGATGCTGGAGCGGTGGGGGAGGATCTCCTCTTCCATGCCCATGATGAACACGTAGGGGAATTCCAGTCCCTTGGACGCATGCAAGGTCATCATCTGCACGCCTTCGGCGCCGTCTTCCTCTTCCTGCTGACGTTCGAGCATGTCTCGCAGGACCAGCTTGCCGATGGCGTCCTCGACGGTCATTTCGCCGTCTTCGTCTTTTTCCAGGGTGTTTTTCAGCGCTTCAATCAAAAACCAGACGTTGCCCATACGGTAGTCCGCGGCCTTGTCGCTGGAGCTGTTGGTGCGCAGCCAGTTCTCATAGTCGATGTCCATGACCATGCTGCGCAGGGCGCTGATCGGGTCTTCGCCGGAACACTGCTCACGGACCTTGTCCATAAAGCGCTTGAAGCGCGACAGGCGATCGGTGAAACGGGTGTCCAGATGCTCGCCCAGACCGATTTCGTCGGTGGCGGCGTACATCGATATCTTGCGTTCGGTGGCGTAGTTGCCGAGCTTTTCCAGGGTGGTCGCGCCGATTTCCCGGCGTGGGACGTTGATCACCCGCAGGAAGGCGTTGTCGTCATCCGGGTTTACGATCAGCCGGAAGTAGGCCATCAGGTCTTTGACTTCCTGGCGTCCGAAAAAGCTGTTGCCGCCGGACAGGCGATAAGGGATCTGGTGGTGCTGCAGCTTCAGCTCGATCAGCTTGGCCTGGTAGTTGCCGCGATACAGGATGGCAAAGTCGCTGTACGGCCGGTCGGTGCGCAGGTGCAAGGTCAGCAATTCAACGGCCACGCGCTCGGCTTCGGCGTCTTCGTTGCGGCAGCGGATCACGCGGATTTCGTCGCCGTGGCCCATCTCGCTCCACAGTTGTTTTTCAAACTCGTGGGGGTTGTTGGAGATCAGCACGTTGGCGCAGCGCAGGATGCGGCTGGTGGAACGGTAGTTCTGCTCCAGCATCACCACTTTAAGGGACGGATAGTCGTCCTTGAGCAGCATCAGGTTTTCCGGGCGTGCGCCGCGCCAGGCGTAGATCGACTGGTCATCGTCGCCCACCACGGTGAATTGGTTGCGGATGCCGATCAGCAGCTTCACCAGCAGGTACTGGCTGGCGTTGGTGTCCTGATATTCATCCACCAGCAGGTAACGGACTTTGTTCTGCCATTTTTCGAGAATGTCAGCGTGTTCCTGGAACAGTTTCACCGGCATCAGGATCAGGTCGTCGAAGTCCACTGCGTTGAACGCCTTGAGCGTGCGCTGGTAGTGGGTGTAGACGATGGCAGCGGTCTGTTCCTTGGGGTTGCGTGCGTTTTCAAGGGCTTCGGGCGGCAGGATCAGGTCGTTTTTCCACGAGCCGATCATGTTCTTGATCTCGTCGACGCCGTCGTCGCCCGCGTATTCCTTCTGCATGATGTCGGTCATCAGGGCTTTGACGTCGGTCTCGTCGAAGATCGAGAAGCCCGGCTTGTAGCCCAGCCGCAGATGCTCCTTGCGGATGATGTTCAGCCCCAGGTTGTGGAAGGTACACACAGTGAGGCCGCGGCCTTCGCCACCCTTGAGCAGGGTGCCGACACGCTCTTTCATTTCTCGCGCCGCCTTGTTGGTAAAGGTCATGGCGACGATGTACTGGGCGCGGATGCCGCAGTTCTGGATCAGGTGCGCGATCTTGCGGGTGATCACGCTGGTCTTGCCGGAGCCCGCGCCGGCGAGCACCAATAGAGGGCCGCCGACGTAGTTCACGGCTTCTTGCTGCCGGGGATTGAGTCGGGACATACAGAGTTCAGGGAGTCATTGATCAAAAGGGCAGGTATTTTAACAGGCTGGCGAGATTCTGCTGCCTCTGAACGACAGTGTGACGTACCACTCGATCTAAATTTGCCGGTTTTGTTACTTTGCCGCAGGATGTGCGGGGTATTAGAGTCTATTGTTTGATCTAGAGCCGCACTGCACTGTATTTGATAACCAATATCATTGGTCATTATCAGGCGGCACGTCATAATGCCCGCCGCCAACGAAATTTTGCAGAGTCTAGGGAGCTAGCTTGTCTACGCCTGTCGAACCCTTGCGTTTGCTGCTACTGGCCGATGAGCCAGCGTGGGCAGCGTTGTTGCGCGAGTGCCTGGCGCCGATGGGCGATGGGGCTGTGCTGATCAGCGCGCCAAATTGGGAGTCTGTGAGCAGTCTGTTCGATGACGACCGCACGGCGGTGTTGTTGACCACTCCCAGCCTTCAACCCGGGCCCGGCCGTTGCAGCCTGCCCTGCGTGTTGTTGTTGGAACAGGAGCCGCTGGTAGCGCCGTTGGGCGTCAGCGACTGGTTGGTCCGCACGGCATTGGATATCGATACATTGCGCCGGTGCCTGCGCCATGTCCGCGAGCGCGGCTTGCTGGAAAACACCTTGCAGCGCCTGGCCGAACAGGACCCGCTGACCGGCATCGCCAATCGCCAGGGCTTCCAGACCCTGCTGACCGCACGCCTGGCTGAAAACGAAGGACGTGGCCTGGCCCTCGGGCACCTGGACCTGGACAACTTTCGTCACGCCAACGACGCCCTCGGCCACCAGGCCGGCGACCGCCTGATTCTGCAAGTGGTCTCGCGGCTCAAGAGCCAGCTGGAGGCCGGGGATCAACTGGCGCGCCTGGGCAGTGACGAATTCGCCCTGCTGATCGACACTCGCCGGGCGCCCCAACGCGCCGAGTGGATGGCCGAGCGCATCACCGAAGCCATGGCCGAACCCTATTGGGTGGATGGCGAAAGCCTGCTGATCGGTTGCAGCCTGGGGGTAGCCCACGCTCGCGCTAAGGCTGGCGCCGACCCGCTGATGTGGCATGCCCATATCGCCATGCAACAAGCCAAAAGCACCCAGGGCTGCACCTTCCATATTTTCAACGAGCGCATCAACCGCAACGCCCGCAGCCTCGCCGACCTGGAAAGCGAACTGCGCCGGGCGCTGCGCCGTGATGAGCTGGAGTTGCATTACCAGCCACGGTTGGACCTGGACGACGGGCATATCGTCGGCCTGGAGGCCTTGGTGCGCTGGCGCCATGGCGAGCGCGGCCTGTTGCCGCCCAGTGAGTTCGTGCCCCTGGCCGAGCAGAGTGGCTTGATTGTGCCGCTGGGTTACTGGGTGATTTCCCGGGCCTTGCGTGACATGCAGGATCTGCGCGAACGCGGGATTGCGCCGCTGCACATGGCGGTCAACCTGTCGTTCCGTCAGTTCCAGGACAGCCAATTGTTGTCGACCCTTAGCCGGCTGATTGCCGAGCGGGGGGTGGACGCGCAGTGGCTGGAATTCGAACTGACGGAAACCGCCGTGATGCGTCGCAGCGATCTGGTCAAGCAGACCATGGACGCTCTCGGCCGCCTGGGGGTGCGTTTTTCCCTGGATGACTTTGGCACCGGGTTCTCATCGTTCGTGCACCTCAACAGCCTGCCGATTACCTTGCTGAAAATCGACAAGAGCTTTGTAGGCGGCATGGAAGAGCGCGAAGAAAACCGCAAGCTGGTCCACGCCATGATCAACCTGGCCCACAACCTCAACCTGGAAGTGGTCGCTGAAGGTGTGGAAACGCCCGAGCAGTTGGCGTTGTTGAGGTTGTTTGGCTGTGATCAAGCCCAGGGCTATCTGATCAGCAAGCCGTTGCCGCTGGCGCAGTTGGTGGAATATCTGACGTTTGGCAGCAGTCAGCAGGCATTGTTGGGAGACGTGATCTAGTCCGGCTGCGCTGCCTGAAATTCATTGTGAGCTTCATGCACCGCTCCTTCCCGGCGAATCATCCGCTTCATCTTCGCTTCAAACGCCCACGTCAGGCTTACCGCTGCGCACGCCAGGCCGAGAGCCAAGCCCCACCAGACGCCGGTCGGCCCCCAGCCGAGCGTGAAGGCCATCAACCAGGCGGCTGGTGCGCCGATAAGCCAGTAGCAACCCAGCCCCACCAGGAACGTGGTCTTGGCGTCCTTGAGCCCGCGAATACAGCCCATGGCGATGGTCTGTACGCCATCGAACAGCTCAAACCAGGCAGCGACAGCCAACAGGCTGACCGCCAGGCTGATGACATCGCGAAACGCCGGGTCATTGTGGTCGAGGAACAGGCCGATCAACTGGTTCGACAGCAGCCAGAACATCACCGCAAACCCGAGCATCGCCACCGCTCCGAAGACAATCCCGACCCTCCCGGCCAGACGTGCATCCAGCAATTGCCCGGCGCCATAGTGCTGGCCGATGCGCATGGTGATCGCGTAGGACAACCCCGCCGGGACCATGAACGCCACCGAGACGATTTGCAGGGCGATCTGGTGCGCCGCCAATTGCGTGCTGCCCATGGTGCCCATGCACAGCGCTGCGAATGCAAACAAGCCGACTTCCACCGCATAGGTGCCACCAATTGGCAGGCCCAGGCGCCACAGTTCTCGCAGGTACTGAAGGTTGGGACGCAACAGGCCCTCCCACAGCGGATAAGCATCGTAGGCTCGGTTGATTTTGATGTACCAAATCAGTGCCAGGGCCATGCAGTTGGCGACTACGGCGGTCACCAGGCCAATGCCCACCAGGCCCAGCTTAGGCAGGCCGAACATGCCTTCGATCAAGGCATGGTTGAGCAGATAGTTGATCACCGTACCGCCCAGGCTGATCACCATGACTGGCGTCGCCTTGCCGATGGCACTGGTAAAGCCGCGCAGGGCCATGAAGGTCAGGTAGCCGGGCAGGGCGAACGGCAGAATCATCAGGAACTGCCCGGCCGAGTGCACGTTGGTTTGCGTCTGGCCGAACATCAGCAGCACCGGCTTGAGGTTCCACAGCAGCAAGCCGGCCACCAGCGCCATCAGCCACGCCAGCCAGAGCCCGGCCTGGGTCAGCCGGGTGGCGCCTTCAATGTCGCCCGCGCCCTGGCGGATGGCGACCAGCGTGCCGACGGCGGCGATCACGCCGATGCAGAAGATCGATACAAACGAATAGCTCGCCGCGCCCAAGCCACCGCCAGCCAGGGCTTCGGGGCTCAGTCGAGCCATCATCAGGGTGTCAGTCAGCACCATCAGCATGTGCGCCAACTGTGAGGCAATCAACGGCCCTGCCAGCCGCAGAATGGCCCAGAGTTCGGTACGTGCCGGATGCTGCATGATCATCACGCTCAAAAAGTCGGAGTAGGGGGGAGGGTTGATTCTCGGCGCTCTCAGCACTTTGCACAAAGGGATAAATGCGATGGTTTGCATGATTAAAACTCATGCCTGAGCGATTCTGGTAGGGTTTCGAGATTGCGCTGTCGGAGCTGTCCCTATGTCTCGTCGTCTTCCTCCGCTTTATGCCTTGCGGGCATTTGAAGCCGCGTCGCGATACAACTCCTTCACCCGTGCGGCAGAGGAGTTGTCCATTACCCAAAGTGCGGTTAGCAGGCACATTCGCACCCTGGAAGAGCATTTCGCCTGCCGCCTGTTCCAGCGTAGCGGTCGCACCTTGCAGCTCACCGAAGCGGCGCGATTGCTGCTGCCCGGTGTGCGCGAGGGCTTTGCCGCCCTGGAGCGCGCCTGTCATACCCTGAACGCCGAAGATGACATCCTGCGCATGAAGGCACCGTCCACCCTGACCATGCGCTGGTTGCTGGCGCGGCTCAGTCGTTTCCGGCATTTGCAGCCAGGCAATGAAGTGCAATTGACCAGCGCCTGGATGAGCATCGATGAAGTGGACTTCAATCAGGAGCCCTTCGACTGCGCTGTACTGCTGAGCAATGGCCACTTTCCACCAGACTGGGAGGCCTGTTACCTGTTTCCCGAACTGCTGATCCCGGTGGGTGCGCCCAACCTGCTCAGCGACGGGCCCTGGGACGCTGCGCGCCTGGCCACTGCCGAACTGCTGCACCCGACGCCAGACCGTCGGGATTGGCGCAACTGGTTGGCGCGTATGGGGCTGTCGTCCCAGGTATCGCTCAAGGGTGGGCAAGTGTTCGATACCCTGGAACTGGGCATGATCGCCGCGGCCCGAGGTTATGGGGTGTCGATGGGCGATTTGCTGATGGTGGCCGAAGACGTGGCCCAAGGCCGGTTGAGCCTGCCGTGGCCGACCGCTGTGGCCAGTGGGGAAAATTACTACCTGGTTTGGCCGAAAACCCGTCCCGGTGGTGAGCGCTTGCGCAGGCTCTCGGACTTCCTTCAGGGCGAGGTCAGGGCGATGGAGTTGCCTCAGGTCGAACGGCTCGACTGACTCGGTGTAGTGTCCCAAAGCAATGCGTTTGAGTGGCGCCTCTGTGAATCACTCAAGTATTGATCAGCCCCGCCGAAGTAGGTGTGACGGAGCCGTCATTTTTTAGCGGCTCAGCGTGCCCCCCCTATTAGAAAATTTGCCGAGCTGCGCTATGAGATCAGGATGATCCGGGCCTCGGCCAGGAGCTGTCATGTCTCAACCACGCGCCCGGATTGCCTCCCAGCTGGGGTTTGCCTTAGCGGTGATATTGGCTGTCGTCATCAGCGGCAGTACTGTCTTTGCCCTGCGTTCCCTGGACTCCGCCAACCTCGATACCCGGGAAGAACACCTGGCCAGCGAGGCGCGGTTGCTCGCTGACCAGCTCAATACCTTCCACGGCACCTTGCGCGAGAGCACCCAGCGTTTGAGCGGGCTGTTCGAAAAACGCTTCGGCGCCGGCTTGAGTGTGCGTGCAGACCAGCTGGTGACAGTGGCCGGCGTGCAGACGCCGAGCCTGTACCTCGGTACTGAGATGCTCAACAACAACTTCGACGAAGTCGACGAGTTCAAGCAGATGTCCGGCGGCGTGGCCACGGTGTTTGTGCGCAGCGGCGATGACTTCATCCGGGTCAGTACTTCCCTGACCAAGCAGGATGGCAATCGCGCCATCGGTACGGTGCTGGATCGCCAGGGCCCGGCCTATTCGCGCCTGCTGGCCGGGCAGAGTTACATCGGCCGAGCGGTGTTGTTCGAACGCTCCTACATGACTCAATACAGTCCAGTGCGTGATACGGCCGGTAAGGTCATCGCCGTATTGTTTATCGGTTTCGACTACACCGATGCGCAGAACACCCAATTCGACAACCTCAAGCGTTTCCGTATTGGCCAGACCGGCTCCCTGGCGTTGCTGGACGAACAGCAGCGTTGGTTGGTGCCGCCGGCCGGCGTGCAAGCATTGGATCAAGCGGTTCCGGTGATGCTCGATCTGGCCAAGAAACCGGGTAAGGGCCATTTCTGGAGCGACAAGAACGAAGACTTCTACAGCGTTTCGGTGCCGTTCGACGGTGGCCCGTGGTCGGTGGTGGCGAGCATGCCGAAAGCCGAAATTCGCGCAGTGACCTGGTCGGTGGGCATTCGCCTGGTGATCGGCAGCGTGCTGGCGATGTTGCTGGCGGTGGGCGCGACGGTCTGGCTGCTGCGCAGCAAATTGGCGCCGCTTGGGGACCTGGTGCGCCAGGCCGAAGCCTTGGGTGCCGGGGATTTGAGTGCGCGCTTGAATGTCTCCAGCCACGACGAAATCGGTCAGTTGGCCCGCAGCTTCAATCAGATGGGCGAAGCGCTGTCGAACATGGTGTCCCATATCCGCAAGGCTGCCGAAGAGGTCAACAGCCGCGCTCAGGCGCTGTCCGGTCTGTCCGGTGGTGCCTATGAAGGCATGGAGCAGCAGTCCGGCGAGATCACCAGCATGGCCGGCGCAGTGGAAGAATTCAGCGCCACGTCGCTGAACATCGCCGACAATATGGGCAGTACCGAACGCCTGGCCCAGGAAAACGCCCAGCAAACACGGATCGGCCGTACCTCGATGCAAGAGGCGTCGTCGTCCCTGGAACATATCGCCACCGCACTGAACAGCACGGCGACGGTGATCAACACCTTGGGGCAGCGCTCCCAGGAAATCGGCGGAATTGTTGGGGTGATCACCTCGATTGCCGAACAGACCAACCTGCTGGCCCTCAACGCCGCCATCGAAGCAGCCCGGGCCGGCGAGCAGGGTCGTGGCTTTGCGGTGGTGGCCGATGAAGTGCGCAACCTGGCGTCGCGCACCCGTCAGGCCACCGACGAGATTTCCGGGATGATCCAGAGTATCCAGCAGGAAACCGGCAACGCCATCAGCACCATGGAGCAAGGCAACGTGTTGATGCAGGAAGGCCTGTCACGCAATGCCGATGTGGCTTTGGCTCTGGCGCGGATCGACGAACAAAGCCGCTCGGCCGGCCAGCAATTTGCCGCGATCACTACCGCAACCCAGGAACAGAGCAGCACTGCCACATTGCTCAGCAGTAACTTGCAAAGCATCGCCCTGGCCAACAGTGAGCAGCGGGAAGTGGTGTCGAACCTGGCGATTACCGCCAAGGAACTGGAGACGTTGGCGGCGGGTTTGCGCCATGAGGTTGACCGATTCAGGTGAGCATCAAAACTGTGGCGAGGGATTAGCTGATCGCTGCTGGCCGATACTGCAACGCTTCTGCCAAATGGTGGCGGCCGATCGCTTCCATCTGCTCCAGATCCGCCAAGGTGCGGGCGACCTTCAACAATCGATGCGCCGCCCGCAGCGACAAAGTCAGCCGCTCGCAGGCGGTCTCCAGCCAGCCTTCATCGACTTTCGCCAGCGCGCAATGCTCTCGTAGCCCCGGCAAGTCGAGAAAGGCGTTGGCACAACCCTGGCGCTGCTGCTGGCGGTCGCGGGCCTCGGCGACACGTACCGAAGCGCTGGCCGTGTCGTCTCCGGCTTGTGTGGCCGGGTTCAGCGCGGTGCTTTCCCGCGCAACGGTCACGTGCAGGTCAATGCGGTCCAGCAACGGCCCGGAGAGTTTGTTGCGATAGCGCTGGATTTTTTCCGGCGAACAACGACAGCGCCCGCTTGGCTCACCCAGATAGCCACATGGGCATGGGTTCATCGCGGCCACTAGCTGAAAGCGCGCCGGGAAACTCACCCGGTCGCGGGCGCGGGAGATGACGATATGGCCCGACTCCAGTGGCTCGCGCAGTACCTCCAGCACCTTGCGATCAAACTCCGGCAACTCGTCGAGAAACAGCACGCCGTGATGGGCGAGAGTGATTTCTCCAGGCTGCGGTTTTGAGCCGCCGCCTACCAGTGCTGGCCCTGAAGCCGAATGGTGGGGCTGGCGAAATGGTCGGTGCGGCCAATGGCTCAGCGGTGCCAGGCTGACCACTGACTGAATCGCCGCCACCTCCAGCGCTTCCTGCTCGCTCAAGGGAGGCAGCAATCCTGGCAGGCGACTGGCGAGCAAGGTTTTGCCGGTGCCTGGCGGCCCGCTGAACAGCAGATTATGGGCGCCTGCCGCGGCAATCAATAACGCTCGTTTGGCCGCCAACTGGCCCTGGACTTCACTCAGGTCGGGGTAGGGCTTGTTCAGGTACATCAGGCCACTGGAAGCGAAGGGATCAATCGGCACATGCCCATTCAGGTGCGCCACCACTTGCAGCAGGTGATCTACCGCAATCACCTTCAAGCCGGAGGCAAGGCACGCCTCTTCGGCATTGGCCCGAGGCACTATCAAGGTGCGCCCGGCCTTGCGTGCTGCGAGCGCCGCTGGCAACACACCCTTTACCGCGCGTACTTCGCCGGACAGCGCCAGTTCGCCGAGGCACTCCACGTCATCGAGCATCAGCGCTGGCACCTGCACGCTGGCGGCGAGAATCCCCAGGGCAATCGCCAAATCAAAACGTCCGCCGTCCTTGGGCAGGTCGGCGGGCGCGAGGTTGAGGGTGATACGGCGGGCGGGATATTGCAGGGCAGAGTTGAGAATGGCGCTGCGCACTCGGTCCTTGCTTTCCTTGACCGCCGTTTCCGGCAAACCCACTAGCGTAAGCGACGGCAAACCATTGGCCATATGCACCTCGACGGTGACGGCGGGGGCTTCGACGCCAATCTGGGCGCGGCTGTGGACGATGGCGAGGGACATGCTCGTTCCTTGAAATGGGATGGCCGCTTCCTGCGGGTTTTCCAAGAGTAGACGAGGTGGGGAAGAGTGAGGCGGGGAGGTTTTACAGAGCGTGACCAAACTGTAGGAGCGAGCTTGCTCGCGAAAATAGTCAACGATAACGCGGGCATTCTGAATGAACGCGGCGCTCTCGGGCTCTTCGCGAGCAAGCTCGCTCCTACAAGGGCAGGCGTTATTCGGTGGGTGGATTCAACCGCGCTTCCAGCTCTGCAACCTTGGCTTCAAGGCTTTCCAGCCGTGCCCGAGTGCGGGCCAATACGACCATCTGGCTATCAAACTCTTCCCGGCTGACCAGGTCCAGCTTGCTGAAGCCACTCTGCAACAAAGCCTTGAATTGGCTTTCGATTTCGTTGCGAGGCAGCGGGGTTTCGCCGCTGAACAGGCGGGAGGCGTGGCCGCTCAGGGCGTCGAGGAGGTCTTTGGGAGCGAGCATGGGAAACATTCCGGAAAACTGTTGGCAGGCAGTGTATCACGCAGCGTCTACAGTCTTTTCCTCGCGGCGCGGCGCACGCTTTTCGTGCGTGGGGTCGGGCAGCTGCGCACTGTTTTCGTGCGTATCCACGCCGCCGTAGGCCCCCGCAAGTGGGCACGAGTGAGCAAAGGATTGATTTCAGTGATTTTTACGGAGCTGGCAAGGTTTCTGCTTAGACCATCATGACCCATGCACTGATGCAGTCGCTGTGACGAATGCAGTGCGCCGACGGAGCGGGGTACAGGTTTCGTCACCAGTGGTTAGCTCGCGTCGCAATGGCACTTGTCAGGGCGACGAAGCGTTACAAAGCCAGGCACTGCGCTTAGACTTGAGACGGGTTTGTTTTCCTGGGGCAAGTCCACCAATTCGGGAGAGAGTTTTCATGAAGCTAGTCACTGCCATCATCAAGCCGTTCAAGTTGGACGATGTACGCGAGTCGTTGTCCGAGATCGGCGTGCAGGGCATTACCGTTACTGAGGTCAAAGGCTTCGGTCGGCAGAAGGGTCACACGGAGCTGTATCGCGGCGCGGAATACGTGGTCGATTTCCTACCGAAGGTGAAGATTGATGTCGCCATTGACGACAAGGATCTTGATCGGGTTATCGAGGCGATAACCAAGGCCGCCAACACCGGCAAGATCGGTGACGGCAAAATCTTCGTGGTCAATCTGGAACAGGCTATTCGCATCCGTACCGGCGAAACCGATACCGACGCAATCTAAGCCGCCAAACCCCAACGCCCCAGGAGAAAACAATATGACTCTGCGTAAATTCGCAGGGCTAGGAGCCCTGTTGTCCATCGTAATGCCCAGCCTGGCTATGGCGGCAGACGAAGTGGCGGCTCCAGTCCTCAACTCCGGCGACACCGCCTGGATGCTGACCGCTACCGCATTGGTGCTGTTCATGACCATCCCCGGTCTGGCGCTGTTCTACGGCGGTATGGTCCGCTCCAAAAACATTCTTTCCGTGATGATGCAGTGCTTCGCCATTACCGGCATGATCAGCATTCTGTGGGTCGTCTACGGCTACAGCATTGCGTTCGACACTACCGGGATGGAGCAGGGCGTCGTCAACTTCAACTCGTTCTTCGGCGGCATGGGCAAGGCGTTCCTGGCGGGTGTCACTCCGGCCAGCATCACCGGGCCTGCGGCGCTGTTCCCTGAGGCGGTGTTCATCACCTTCCAGATGACCTTCGCCATCATCACTCCGGCACTGATCGTCGGTGCGTTCGCTGAGCGCATGAAGTTCTCCGCGATGCTGATCTTCATGGCCATCTGGTTCACCCTGGTCTATGCGCCGATTGCGCACATGGTCTGGAGCGGCAACGGTGGCCTGTTGTGGGATTGGGGCGTACTGGACTTCGCTGGCGGCACCGTGGTGCACATCAACGCCGGTGTTGCTGGCCTGGTGGCGTGCATCGTGCTCGGCAAGCGTAAAGGCTACCCGACCACGCCGATGGCTCCGCACAATCTGGGTTACACCCTGATCGGCGCGGCGATGCTGTGGATTGGCTGGTTCGGCTTCAACGCAGGTTCCGCTGCTGCTGCCAACGGCACTGCCGGCATGGCGATGCTGGTGACCCAGATCGCTACCGCTGCTGCGGCGCTGGGCTGGATGTTCGCCGAGTGGATCACCCACGGCAAGCCAAGTGCCCTGGGTATTGCTTCGGGTGTGGTTGCCGGTTTGGTCGCCATTACGCCAGCCGCTGGCACCGTGGGCCCGATGGGCGCCCTGGTGATTGGTCTGGTTGCCGGTGTGATCTGCTTCCTCTGCGCTACCAGCCTCAAGCGCAAGCTGGGCTACGACGACTCCCTGGACGCCTTCGGTGTTCACGGGATCGGCGGTATCGTCGGTGCGATCCTCACCGGTGTGTTCGCAGCCCCGGCCCTGGGCGGCTTCGGCACTGTGACTGATGTTGCGGCACAGGTCTGGATTCAGGCCAAGGGTGTCGGTTTCACGGTGATCTACACCGGTATCGTGACCTTCGTCATCCTCAAGGTGCTGGACAAGGTCATGGGCCTGCGGGTTACCGAAGAGGAAGAGGCGGTCGGCCTCGATCTGGCGGAACACAACGAACGTGGCTACAACTTGTAAGTACGCTTAAAAAAGATGCCCGGCTTGCCGGGCATTTTTTTGTCTGGGGTTTGTCTGCGGTAAAGGGTTGTGAGCATTTTTGTGCTGACTTTGTGATTGGATCCACAGGGTGCTTTTCACTGTGCGAATGTCTTACATGCATGTAGGCGTATTCGGCACTTTGTTTTTTCCCTGAGCGCGCTAGAATGCGCGCCGATGTGCGCAGAACTGTATGTGGCTACAGACCCTGATTATCCTGCGGGCCAAGCCCCGGGGCTTTCATTTGGTGACGGACGAGTTGCTCGTTGGTTTGCCTGAATTGAAGGCCAGCCGGGTGGGCTTGTTACATTTGTGGCTGCAGCACACCTCGGCCTCGTTGACCGTCAACGAGAATGCCGACCCGGCGGTTCGCCGTGACTTCGAACGTTTTTTCAACACGCTGGTACCACAAGGTAGAGCGGTGTATGAACATGACGACGAAGGCCCGGATGATCTGCCGACGTACTTCAAGGGCAGACCGCTGGGCTGTCAGTTGAGTTTGCCGGTCAAGGCCGGCCACTTGGCGATGGGGACCTGGCAAGGTGTTTATCTGGGCGAGCACCGCGATCATGGTGGTGCTCGTAAAGTCCTCGCCACCTTGCACGGTGATGGGGCATAAGCCGCTGGTTATCCGGCGGATGTTGATTTTTTTCCAGCCACCGTCGACAGACGGCGAAGCTGGGCTATAACTAATCTGCTTTTCGCAAGTCATGAGGTAGAACATGAGCGACGATGATCTGGAAAACGACGACCTCGAAGTAGGTGACGACGAAGCCGAAGAAGGTCTGGAAGCGGCTGCGTCAGACGTTGCTGACGACGACGGCGGCGAAGACGCACCGGCCCCGGCTGCCAAGGGCAAGGCCAAGGCTGCTGTTTCGGTTGACGAACTGCCAAGCGTTGAAGCCAAGAACAAAGAGCGCGATGCGCTGGCCCGAGCGATGGATGAATTCCTCGCCAAAGGCGGCAAAGTGCAGGAAGTCGAGGCCAACGTGGTGGCTGATCCACCGAAGAAGCCTGATAACAAGTACGGCAGCCGGCCTATCTAAGGTCAGTTACTTGCTTGCTGAAAAAGCCCGCCGTCGCTGCGGGCTTTTTCATGGCTGACACAAAGAGCCTTTCATCACGCAAGTTATGCGTTCCAGCGGGCGAGCAAATCGGGCAGTTCAGTCAGGCTGCGAATCTCTGCATCTGGCAATTGCTCGGCTTCCCAGGCTTTACCCGCTGGGTTGAACCAGATAGCGCGAAGCCCCGCCTGCTGGGCGCCGGCAATGTCATCGCCGGGGTGGTCACCAATATGTACGGCGGCGCTCGCATCTACACCACCGCGCTGTAACGCCTCCTGAAACAGCCGTGCGTCCGGCTTGGCGATGCCGATATCCTCGGCACGCAGGGCAAACTTAAAGTAATCCGCCAGACCGACGCGTTGCACATCGGCGTTGCCGTTGGTGATCACTCCCAGCATGTACTGGCGGCCCAGGGCCTGCAGCATGGGCTCTGCTTCGGGGAATATCGTGAGTTGGTGCCGGGCGTGGATGAACGCTTCGAAACACGCATCCGCCAATTCCGTCGCCTCAGGCTGTGGATAACCTGCCTCTTCAAAGGCATGCAGCAGGACACGGTGACGCAACACACTGATACGGTATTTCAGCTCGGGATAGCGCTGCAGCACCTGTTGGCGCAGGCCGGCGAACTTTTCCAGGGGCAATTCGCCCACCAATGACGCATGAGTGGCGAGCCACTCGCGCATCGATGCCTCGGCGCTGATGATGACGGGCACGTTATCCCAGAGCGTGTCGTCCAGGTCGAAGGTGATCAGCTTGATGCTCATGAGTCGCCGCCTTTAATGCGTTTGGCCCGTGGATGGGCGCTGTCGTACACCGTCGCCAGGTGCTGGAAGTCCAGGTGGGTGTAGATCTGGGTGGTCTTGATGTCGGAGTGGCCGAGCAGTTCCTGCACCGCGCGCAAGTCTTGTGAAGACTCCAGCATATGGCTGGCAAACGAGTGCCGGAGCATGTGCGGGTGCAGGTTTTGCCCCAGCTCGCGCTCGCCGGCGGCCTTGACCCGCAACTGGATCGCCCGTGGCCCGAGGCGCCGCCCTTGCTGACTGACAAACACCGCGTCATCCGCCGGATTACTCAGGGCTCGCAGCCCCAGCCACAGCTGCAAGGCTTCCCGGGCTTTCTTGCCGACCGGCAGCACGCGGGTCTTGCTGCCCTTGCCGAGCACTTGTACCAAGCCATCCGCGAGGTCCAACTGATCGAGGTTGAGGCCGGTCAACTCCGACAGGCGCAGGCCCGAGGAGTAGAACAGCTCAAGGATCGCCTGGTCGCGACGGGCGAGGAAGTCATCCTCTACCGCGCCATCGAGCAGTTGCAAGGTACGGTCGGCATCGAGGGTCTTGGGCAGGCGCCGTTCGCCCTTAGGCGGCGCGAGACCGTTGGCCGGGTCGTGGTCGCAGAGGCCTTCGCGGTTCAGGTAGTGATAAAGGCCACGCACCGCCGACAGCAAGCGCGCTAGGCTACGAGAGGATTGGCCTTGCTGGTGGAGGCGGGCGATCAGGCTACGCAAGCTCTGGATGTCCAGGACCTTCCAACTGCTGATCTGTTGTTTCTCGCAGAATGCCAGGACCTTGTTCAGGTCCCGTCGGTAGGCTTCAAGCGTATGGGGAGACACCTGGCGCTCGCTGCGCAGATGAGCGCAGTAGGCGTCCAGTTGTCGTTCCATGGCTAGCGCACCGCGCGCAGGGCGGTGGTGAAGCGCGGCAGGACGCGGCCCAACACTTCGGCGATGTAGCTCAAGAACAGCGTACCCACCGAACTCTTGTAGTGCTGTGGGTCACGGCTGGCGATGGCCAGTACACCGTGCAGGCCTTGATGGCTGAGGGCGACCACGGCCGTGGAACCGATCTGCTTGCGCTGTTCTTCACCAAACAGGAAGTCCAGCTCATGCTCGCGCAGAGTGCCACTGATGGTTTTACCTTCCGACAGCAGGCCACCAATGGCGGTTTGCGCATCGCTGCCGCTGACCCAGCGGCCCACCGGCATCGGGTTGTCGCTGAACAGGATCAGGCTGACAAAAGGTACCTGGAAGTCCTGGCGCAGGCTGTCTTCGACGGCAATGACCGCGTCTTCCAGGCTGGCGGCGTCCATCAGGGTCAGGACCAGCCGACGGGTCTTGTCGAACAGGCGGTCGTTGTCGCGGGCCACGTCCATCAGTTGCGAGAGCCGATGGCGCATTTCGATATTGCGCTCGCGCAGGATCTTCATCTGCCGCTCCACCAGCGACACGGTATCGCCGCGTTGGTGGGGAATGCGCAGGGCCGGCAGCAGCTCTTCATGCTCGACGAAGAAGTCCGGGTTAGCCTCCAGGTAAGCGGCGACGGCCGCTGCCTCCAGACTTTCATCAGGGGTTGGTTCGGACTCTTGAACGGGTACCTGGGGCTTATCGGTCATTGGATTGGCTCACTCATAGACGGACTTGTCCTTCGTATACACGCATGGCCGGACCGGTCATCTTCACCGGCTGGCCTGGGCCTGCCCATTCGATGGACAGGCGTCCGCCGGGCAGGTCGATCAATAGTGGCGAATCCATCCACCCCTGGCTGATCGCGGCCACGGCAGCGGCGCAAGCACCGGTGCCGCAGGCCTGGGTTTCCCCGGCACCGCGCTCCCAGACGCGTAATTGCGCGCGGGAGCGGTCGATGACCTGCAGGAAACCGACGTTTACCCGTGCCGGAAAGCGCGGGTGATGTTCTATCTTCGGCCCCAGCTCATGGACAGGCGCGCTGTTGATGTCGTTGACCCGCAGTACCGCATGGGGGTTGCCCATGGACACGGCGGCCAGTTCTACGCTCTCGCCGTCGACATCGACGCAATAGCTCAGGGCCTGTTCGGCAGCCTGGAACGGAATATCCGCCGGAACCAGCCGAGGCGCGCCCATGTCGACGCTGATCTGGCCGTCGCTGCGAATATCCAGCTCGATAATGCCGCTTTTAGTCTCGACGCGAATCTGCCGCTTGGCGGTCAGGCGCTTGTCCAGGACAAAACGGGCGAAACAACGTGCGCCGTTGCCACACTGTTCTACTTCGCAACCGTCGGAGTTGAAGATCCGGTAACGGAAATCCACGTCCGGATTACTCGGCGCCTCGACGAGCAGCAACTGGTCGAAACCGACACCGGTGTGCCGGTCGCCCCATTGCTTGGCATGCTTGGGCAGGATGTGCGCGTGCTGGCTGACCAGGTCGAGGACCATGAAGTCATTGCCCAGGCCGTGCATCTTGGTAAAACGCAGCAGCATGGCCTTACTCCGGCAGCAGGCTTTCGCCAGCAAACAACTCGGCTACTGTCTCGCGGCGGCGCACTTCAAACGCGTGATCACCGTCCACCAACACTTCGGCTGTACGCCCGCGGGTGTTGTAGTTGGAGCTCATGACAAATCCGTAGGCACCGGCCGAATGCACGGCCAGCAAATCGCCTTCTTCCAGGGCCAACTGACGTCCCTTGGCCAGGAAGTCGCCGGTTTCGCAGATCGGGCCGACGATGTCATAGGTGCGGCCTGCACCATCGCGTGGGCGAACCGCAGTGACATTCATCCAGGCCTGGTACAGCGCGGGGCGGATCAGGTCGTTCATCGCCGCATCGACGATGGCGAAGTCCTTGTGTTCGGTGTGCTTGAGGTACTCGATCTGGGTCAGCAGTACGCCGGCATTGGCGACGATATAACGGCCCGGCTCGAACATCAGTGTCAGGTCGCGGCCTTCGGTGCGCTCACGCACGGCCCTGATGTAGTCGGCCACCAGCGGCGGCTCTTCATCGCGATAACGCACGCCGACACCGCCACCGAGGTCGATGTGGTGCAGGTAAATGCCGCACTCGCCGAGGCGGTCGATCAGCGCCAGCAGGCGGTCGAGGGCATCGAGGAAGGGAGGCAGGCTGGTCAGTTGCGAGCCAATGTGGCAGTCGACACCGAGTATTTCCAAGTTCGGCAGTTGGGCGGCGCGGATGTACACATCCTCGGCGTCAGCAATGGCGATGCCGAACTTGTTTTCTTTAAGGCCGGTAGAAATGTACGGGTGAGTACCTGCATCAACATCCGGGTTGACCCGCAGTGAGATAGGCGCGCGAACGTTCATCTCGGCGGCAACTACTTGCAGGCGCTCCAGCTCGTCGGTGGATTCGACGTTGAAGCAATGCACGCCCACTTCCAGGGCGCGGCGCATGTCTTCACGTGACTTGCCGACGCCAGAGAACACGATCTTGTCAGCCTTGCCGCCAGCCGCCAGCACGCGCTCCAGCTCGCCTCGGGACACGATGTCAAAACCGGCGCCCAGGCGCGCCAGGACATTGAGCACGGCCAGGTTGGAGTTGGCCTTGACCGCGTAGCACACCAGGTGTGGTGTACCGTCCAGCGCATCGGCGAAGGTACGGTATTGTGCTTCGATGTGGGCACGAGAATAAACGTAGGTCGGAGTGCCAAAGCGCTCGGCAATTGCAGACAGCGCCACGCCTTCCGCGAACAGCTCGCCGTCCCGGTAGTTAAAAGCGTCCATGGTGTTCCCTTAGTAGGTGTCGTGCTTGTGCGCTTTGGTTTGCGACGATTGCGCCTGTTCATTCGGGTCTTTGCTGTCATCGGGCAGATACAGCGGGCCTTTTTGACCACAGGCACTAACGAGGCAAGCGACCGCGACGAGCGCAGCAAGGGAAGAGATCAGGCGCTTCATGGCGAAATCCTTGAATATGCATTAATTGCGCCCGAGTATACCGACCACCCGCCAGCTTGCCTATGCGCCGGGACACCCGTCCGGCGGGGCTTTGCCGAGTTTGTCGGGAAGTGGCCTACCTCAAGCGAGGATATTTCATGCAGCTCTCGGTAATGAAATTGGTATCCTTTGCAATCGTCGGGGCTCGCCCGTATCGTGCGGCGCTTGAGCGTGAGTAGACACTTTTCGAGGTTCCCACAATGAGTTTGACCGAAGCCCGCTTTCACGATCTGGTGGATGCCACCCAGCAAGCGCTGGAAGATATTTTCGACGAGAGTGGCCTGGACGTGGATCTGGAGAACTCGGCGGGGGTACTGACCGCCAAGTTCGAGAACGGTAGCCAGTTGATCTTCAGTCGCCAGGAGCCTCTGCGTCAGCTATGGCTGGCTGCGCGCTCCGGTGGTTTTCACTTTGACTACGATGAAGAGGAAAAGCGCTGGGCACATGACACCAGCGATGAGCTGCTCAGCGAAATGCTCGCGCGCATCACCCTGGAACAAGCCGGCGTCGAGCTGGACTTCGACGAGATCTGATCGTGACACAGCCTGTTTCGGTTCGCCCGCCCAAGCCGCTGTTCAGCAATGCCAGCCCGGCGGTGCCGTCACCTTGTATCAGTTTATGTCGGCTAGATGAGCAGAAAGTCTGCCTCGGCTGCTTCCGGCATGTGGAAGACATCCGTGAGTGGCGCTCTGCTGACGATCAGCGCCGACGGGTAATCGTTGCCCAGGCCGAGCAGCGCAAGGCTGGCGCCTGACCCTCAGGTCAGCCTGTCTTGTTTATTTATTGTGCTGTGGTAGTGTCCGGATACACCTCAACTCATCGAGGTCCGTGAGAACCCCGCCTTTTCCTGGCGGGGTTTTGCTTTTTTGTGCAGAAAAAAGGAGTCTGCCTGAATCATGACCGCACCTTCCATCATCCTCACCCGTCTTGACGTGCAGCGTCTTGAGCAACTGATCGACCGTGTAGGCGAAGCTTCGCCGGGCGTCGAGGCCCTGCAACATGAACTCGACCGCGCCGAAGAAGTGGTTGGCCACGATGAAGTGCCTGCCGGTGTTGTCACCATGAACTCCAGCGTGCATTGCCGTGAGCAAGGCAGTGGCAAGGACTATCACCTGACCCTGGTGTACCCCAAGGACGCGAATGCCGACGAAGGCAAAATCTCGATCCTGGCTCCGGTCGGCAGCGCCTTGCTGGGCTTGCAAGTCGGTCAGCACATCGATTGGCCCGCACCGGGAGGCAAGACCCTCAAGCTTGAATTGCTCAGTGTCGAAGTTCAGCCCAAAGACGGCGGCGCCTTTTCTCTCTAAATCTGGCCCAGTGCCTCGTTGAGCGCCTGTTCCAACTCGGCCTTGTAGCGCAGGTACAGATTGCTCGGGCTTTGAACATCACCGAGCAGGCCGGACAGGTCCAGATCGGTGATGTAGCAGCGGTAACGCTCGGTCTCCCGGCGTTGCCCGATGATTTCCTGGGCGACCACGGCAAACAGTTGGTCGCCAAATTCCAGCTCGGAAAACTCCCGTTGATTGCAGTACAAGGTGATGCCGACCTGGCCGGGTGCGGCCTTGCCGATAATCGCCTGCACGTCGTAGAACGGCTTGTTGGCCGGGGTTTGCGGCGCCGGGCGAGGCTCGGCCCTGCGTGCGCGGCCGCTGCCCGAAGGTGATAGCTGGTAATACAGCGTCTGCACCGCGCCCAGCGGTTGCTGGGGGTCCAGCGGTGACAGCGCGTCACGGCGATAGATGACCGATTGCAGGAATCGCTGCAAGGGCACCAACAGGCTTTGCTCGTCGTGAAACGGCAGGCGTTGCTGCCAGAGCGCGTTGAATTCGTCGAGCACGTACAGCTCAGCGAAGGTGTCGTTGATCCGGTAGAACACCTGGACACAGTCCGGCAGGCCCATGGGCAGCAGCAGCGCCAGGTCGTGGTCTTCCAAGGCCATAGCGTCCAGGTGCAGCGGGCTGTAGCTGGCCAATTCCTCGCTAAGGTAGTCGACCAGCGCCTGCTGGCTAGCCAGTGACACATGGTTGGCCTGGCCTGGCGCCAACTCCATCACGTGATAGTGCTGTTGCACCTGAATCAGGTAGCGATGGTTGAGCTGGCCGAGCAGCAGGTTTTGCGCGGTGTCGAAAATCTCTTCCACCCGCTGGGCAATGAATTGCGCGCGGTTGTGACAGAAGCAGCGCACCCGCAGCCGCGGCAGATGATTGCTCGGCAGTTGGTTGAGGTAGTCGCGCAGGCAATCGAGTAGGGCGTGGGGGCCGTCGTAGCGGCTGACCATCACCTCGCTCCAGCTGTTGAGCGTGACCTGGTCCAGGGTCAGCACCAGGTTTTCCCGCACTCCTGCGTAGCTCAGGGAGTCGGTGCGCTCGGTGGTCATCAGGATATTCAGGTCGCGGTGATGCTTGAGCGGATCGACGCCGACATTGACCAGCAACAGCACTTCATCGGGTATCGCCGTACGTAGCAGTTGATCCTCATCAACGCTGACCAGAGGCAGAGTTATGGTCTGCTGCAGGCTGCCCAGTAGGTTGAATAGTTCGAACTCGGTCAGGTCGCTGGTGCCTGGATGTAGCGCCAGGCGGGTGCGGCTGTCGATCACTCCGTTGCGGTGGCACCAGGTGAGCATTTCCAGCAGGTCACGGCTGCGCTTGATTGGCGCAAAGTGTTCCCACTCCAGAGCCGTCAGGTTGCCGTTGTACAGGCCCCAATGGTGCTGGCCCGGTTCTTTGCGGTTGGGCGACTGCACCAGCGTCAGGGTGTCTTCGGCCAAGTCGGGGGCAATGCCAGGGTTGATGAACTCGACCTTGCCGGCCTTGCGCTCGAAGGCGGCATACAGGCGCCGGCCGAGCACATTGAGGTCGCGTTTGTTGATCAGGCTGACGGTCTGTTCGGTGCGGGCGAACTGGGTCAGGAAGCGATAGCTGTAATTGAGCTCGTTGACCAGGGCCCGGCGTTCGGACGCAACCTGGCGGACTTTCCACTGGCTGCGGCTATCGAGCAAGGCCAGTTGCCGTTGATCCCAGCCCCATTCGTTGGCCAGCCGCTCCAGCAGCAATCGTTGCCAGCCAGAGGTACGCTGCCTGCTGCTGAGTTTGCGGTTGACCTTCAGGTACAGGCTGCGTCGCACCAGTTCCAGGCGCTCCGGTTCGTTGCGGTCCTGGAGGTATTCCTCGATGCGGCGATAGACCACGATGTACGGATCCAACTCATCCAGATCGACCTGGTTGGCGAACACCGCACGTTTGAAGCGAAGGCTCAGGCATTGCACCTTGGGGTGTTCGCTGGCGTAGACCTCGGTCAACAGCAGCTTGAGCACCGATTTGTAGGGTGACTCAATGCCCTTGAACAGTTGCCACAGGCCTGCGCCGATAAACTCACCAGGCGGGATGTGCGCCAGGTGGCCGAGGTCGAGGGTTTCATCGGCGCGTATAAAGCGTTTTGAGATCAGCGCGTGAGTGAATTGGGCATAGCGGGTTTCTTCGTAGACCGGCACCAGCCACCAGATGGGCGTACGTCCGGCCAGCCAGATGGCGGTGCGGTAGAACTCGTCCAGCAACAGATAGTGCTGGGTCGTACCGCAATCGTCGGAACTGAGCTGGGTGTCGCGCTCACCCTGGACAAAGCGGTTCGGTTCGATCAGGAAGAAGTGAGCTTCGGCGCCCATGGTCAAGGCCCAGGCTTCCAGCAACTGGCATTTCTTGCGCAGCTCGGTCAGCTCGCTCTCGCTTAAATCAGCGGCGTGGCAGACCCAAACGTCCATATCACTCTGATCTGCCTGAGCCAGGGTGCCGAGGCTGCCCATCAGAAACAGACCATGAATAGGGAGCGGAGGGTTGCCGTGACGGGGCTTGTAGGAAAAAGAGCGGGTCAGGCGCAGGGCTTCGGCCAATGCCTGGTCGTCAGGTTCGAAGTTCGACAGCCCGGCCGGCGTGCTGCCCGAGACATAGCCGGGCAACAGTGGGTGATTGACGTGAAAAAACAGCGGCAGCAGGGTCAGTACGCTTTGCTGGCGCGGCGTCAAACCTTCCATGGCCCTGGTCATGCGCCCATCATTGAGGGTCAGAAATCGTGTGCGCAACTGGGCCAGCACCTTGCGGTCGATGCCTTCGTCCAGGTTGGGGCGGATTTCGTGGGTGCGGGTCATGTCGAACTCGGTGGCTCGCAGGGCCCGGCGTGGGCAGCCGTGTAGGAGTTTACAGACAGAAGCGTAGGAGGTTTAAGGGGAATTTGTTTTTGGCGTCAGAATTTTATCCCGGGCACAGAAGTGCCCGCGGAATCCGTCAGAAGGGATTCCGTGGGCGATACGATGTGTCAGGCTGCTTCTGTGGCGGTGGTCAGTATGGTCAGAAGGCTTTGGGCATGTTGAGCCGCGTCCCGGCCGAGGCTAGTCAGATAGCCGCCGTCTGGCTGGTCGATCAGGTCTTTTTCAAACAGTCGCCGGGCAGCAGCGATAGCAGCAGGTGCTGCAGTTTGATGAACTTTCAGACCTTCTTGGGAGCTGTCCAGGTTGAAGAGTGCAAGGATTTCCAGTTCGGCAACCAACTCAGGGGTATACGACATAAGGACTCCAGACTTTCTAGGAATTTTTAGGCGTTAGCAGTCCATAAGGTGAACGTACTTTGCCGAGCTGTCCAGTCAGAAGTCGTGAGGTATTGATATGGGACAAGATTGTGGCCAGCAAGAGTTTGCTGGCCAGGAAGATGTTCTGCTTACTGCTTCTCTGGCGGCAACTCTGGCAGCGCGCGCAAGGCAGTTTCATACCATTCGGTATTGAAGGCGCGGTCTTCTTCGAGCAAGGCGTCGATTTCGATGGCGAGTACATGGGCCATCATTTGCAAGATGTCTTCGCGCTCGTAGCCCACCAGGGTCAGCTTGTTGAATGTGGCTTTGGCTGCAGGCGGGTTGTCGCTTTCGATCTGGTTTTCGATCGCTTCAATTAAGGTGGTCTCGGCGAACTCTTCTTCGTCGTTGTCGATATCGGTTGGCTCGCTCATGGCAGGCTCCTGAAGGAAAGGGCGCCAGTCTACCCCCATTCAGGGAGGTGATGCTGCTGGTCAGATCAGGCATGACGTTCTATAACCAACGCAGCCAACCCCCTGCATGGCCTGGAGGCTTTGTGATGCTCAAGCTTTACGGATTTTCGGTCAGCAACTACTACAATATGGTCAAACTGGCGCTCCTGGAAAAAGGATTGCCCTTTGAAGAAGTGCCTTTCTACGCCGGGCAAACCGCGCAAGCCATAAGGGTAAGCCCTAGGGGCAAGGTGCCGGTGCTGGGTGTCGAGCAAGGGTTTATTAACGAAACCAGCGTCATCCTCGAATACATCGAACAGACCCAGGGTGGGCCTTCGCTGCTGCCCAGCGACCCGTTCCAGCGTGCTCAGGTGCTGGCGTTGTGCCGGGAAATCGAGTTGTACATCGAGCTGCCGGCTCGTGCCTGCTTTGCCGAAGCCTTCTTTGGCATGCCGGTAGCGGAGGCGATCAAGGAAAAATCCAAGGCAGAGTTGTTGCTGGGGATCGCAGCGTTGGGGCGGCACGCAAAGTTCGCGCCCTATGTGGCGGGCGATAGTTTCAGCATTGCGGACTTGTACTTCATGTACAGCGTGAACCTCGCCTGCGCGGTGGGCGAGAAGCTGTTTGGCCTGGACTTGTTGGCTGAGTTGCCCACGGCCAAGGCGTTGCTGGAGCGTTTGCACGCATTGCCCAATGCCCAGCGGGTGGCGGCGGACAGGGAAGCGGCAATGCCGGCTTTCATGGCGATGATTGCTGCCAAGAAGTAGCGGATCAGTCTGTTGAGTAACTTTGTGGTGAGCGGGCTGTTGTGGCGAGGGGACAAGCCCCCTCGCCACAACTAGCTTATTGCCACAGTTTCGGGTTAGCGGCTGGCGAGCAATGCTTGACCGCGTACCACCGCTGCCTTCACCTGCGCCGGTGCAGTGCCGCCGATATGGTTACGGGCATTCACCGAACCTTCCAGGGTCAATACTGCAAACACGTCCTGCTCGATCTGGTCACTGAACCGGCGCAGCTCTTCCAGGCTCATTTCCGCCAGGTCCTTGCTGTTTTCCACGCCGTATTTCACGGCATGGCCAACGATTTCGTGGCAATCGCGAAACGGCAGGCCACGGCGTACCAGGTAGTCCGCCAGGTCAGTGGCGGTGGAGAAACCGCGCAGCGCCGCTTCACGCATGATGGCGTGCTTGGGCTTGATCGCCGGGATCATGTCGGCAAAGGCCCGCAGTGAGTCGCGCAAGGTGTCGGCGGCGTCGAACAGCGGTTCCTTGTCTTCCTGGTTGTCCTTGTTGTAGGCCAACGGCTGGCCTTTCATCAGGGTCAACAGGCCCATCAGCGCGCCGAATACACGGCCGCTCTTGCCACGCACCAGTTCCGGAACGTCAGGGTTTTTCTTTTGCGGCATGATCGAACTGCCGGTGCAGAAGCGATCTGGCAGGTCGATGAACTGAAATTGCGCGCTGGTCCACAGCACCAGTTCTTCGGAGAAACGCGACAGGTGCATCATCGCGATGCTGGCCGCGGCGCAGAATTCGATGGCGAAGTCACGGTCTGACACGCCGTCCAGGGAGTTGCCGCCGACAGCGTCGAAACCCAGCAGTTGTGCAGTGTATTCGCGGTCGATCGGGTAGGTGGTGCCGGCCAGCGCGGCACTGCCCAGGGGCATGCGGTTGGCGCGCTTGCGGCAGTCCACCAGGCGCTCGTAATCGCGGCTGAGCATTTCGAACCAGGCCAGCAAGTGGTGACCGAATGTCACAGGCTGCGCGGTCTGCAAGTGGGTGAAACCGGGCATGATGGTGTCGGACTCACGCACGGCCTGCTCCAGCAGGCCTTTTTGCAGGCGGGTGATTTCAGCGAGAATCAGGTCGATCTCGTCCCGCAGCCACAGGCGAATATCGGTGGCCACCTGGTCGTTACGGCTGCGACCGGTGTGCAGTTTCTTGCCGGTCACACCGATGCGGTCGGTGAGGCGGGCCTCGATATTCATGTGCACGTCTTCCAGGTCGACGCGCCAGTCAAAGGTGCCGGCTTCGATTTCACCACGGATGATGTTCAGGCCATCGATGATGCTGTCGCGCTCGGCGTCGGTCAGCACGCCGACCTTGGCCAGCATGGTGGCGTGGGCGATGGAGCCCATGATGTCGTGGCGGTAGAGGCGCTGGTCGAACGTGACGGAGGCGGTGAAGCGCGCGACGAAGGCGTCGACGGGTTCACTGAAGCGGCCGCCCCAGGACTGGTTGGTCTTGTCGGTGCTCATGGATTCGCTCGTGATCTGCTGAAAGAGGGCATGAAGTGTTCCGCCGATAATAACAGGGTTGCCCTAGAGGCGTTGATGCAGCGCGGCGGCATTTTTATTTGCGAGGAGGATGGCTAAGTGCCTTGCCCCCGGCCTCGTCCGGGAAGAGACTGGAGACAGGATTGAATCAAGGGTTTAAAGCCGCCCGCGCCTTGAGGTAAACAAAGGGTGTTTATTGAGACGATATTTGACGATTGAGTAATATCGTCTCTGCGAACGTCTACAGTTGGACTGTGAAGAAGTAAGTATTCGTATCCGTGGCGCTCAGGGCCCGGGGCGTCGCTTATGCGTTGATTTGATCCATCTTGCACCAATGACGGTCGGCGGGGTCGAAGTTCAGGCTATCCATAATGAGAGGGGGGTGTTCGTATTGTGTATCAGCAAACCCTACGACGATGCCCAAAGGCAGCAGGCTTTGGGCGCGATTGAACAGGACCGGGTAAATATTGGTGCCGCTCTTGGGGCACTTTTTGCCGCTCCCGCTAGTCTTAGCGTGGATCGCCGTGACGGAAGTCACCGCACCTGTCTACGCTATCCTTGTGCGAGACTCACGCAGGAATCCAGCGCAATATGAATGTCCTGATCGTTGATGACGAACCCCAAGCCCGCGAGCGACTGAGCCGTATGGTCAGTGAGATCGAGGGATACAGTGTCCTTGAGCCGAGCGCCTCCAACGGCGACGAGGCATTGGTCTTGATCGACAGCCTGAAACCGGATGTCGTCTTGCTTGATATCCGCATGCCGGGCCTTGATGGCCTGCAGGTTGCGGCCCGCTTGAGCGAGCGCGAGTCAGCGCCCAATGTGGTGTTTTGTGCGGCCGAGGATGAGTTTCCCCTTGAGGCCCTACAAACCAGCGAGGTGAGCTTCCTGGCCAAGCCGGTGCGCGCCGAAGACCTGCTCAAGGCCTTGAAAAAAGCCGAGCGCCCCAATCGCGTCCAACTCGCCGCCCTGACCCAGCCCGCAGCGCAAAGCGGCAACGGGCCACGCAGCCATATCAGTGCACGGACCCGCAAGGGCATAGAGCTGATCCCCCTTGACCAGGTGGTCTACTTCATCGCCGATCATAAGTACGTGACTTTGCGTCACGAGGCCGGGGAAGTGCTGCTCGATGAGCCGCTCAAGGCCCTGGAAGACGAGTTTGGTGAGCGCTTCGTGCGTATCCATCGCAATGCGCTGGTGGCCCGCGAACGCATCGAACGCCTGCAACGCACGCCGCTGGGACACTTTCAGTTATTTCTGAAGGGGCTTAACGGCGACGCCTTGATCGTCAGCCGGCGCCACGTCGCAGGTGTGCGCAAGATGATGCAGCAGCTTTAACCCGAGGGTTGCGGCGACCTTCACATCCTCTATCCCGGTGCGTTGAGGTCAGGGTGGCCCCGCACCTGCTGATTCAAATCAAGGCGAATCTGCCTGAGCTGTTATTATCTGCCGTATCTATTCAGTACGGATTGATCCATGTCCTCTCGCGAAATCCGCATCGCCACCCGTAAAAGCGCCCTGGCCTTGTGGCAGGCCGAATACGTCAAAGCACGCCTTGAGCAGGCCTATCCCGACCTGAAGGTATCCCTGGTGCCCATGGTCAGTCGCGGCGATAAGCTGCTTGACTCGCCGCTGTCGAAAATCGGCGGCAAGGGGCTGTTCGTCAAGGAGTTGGAAACCGCTCTGCTGGAGAACGAGGCCGACATCGCCGTGCACTCGATGAAAGACGTGCCGATGGACTTCCCCGAAGGCCTGGGCCTGTTCTGCATCTGCGAGCGCGAAGATCCTCGCGACGCTTTTGTTTCCAATACCTACGCCTCCCTTGATGAATTGCCACTGGGCAGCATCGTCGGCACCTCTAGCCTGCGCCGCCAGGCCCAGTTGCTGACCCGCCGGCCAGACCTGCAAATCCGCTTCCTGCGTGGCAACGTCAACACCCGCCTGGCCAAGCTGGATGCTGGTGAATATGACGCAATCATCCTGGCCGCCGCCGGCCTGATTCGCTTGGGCTTCGAAGACCGCATCACCTCGGCCATCAGCGTTGAGGACAGCTTGCCAGCCGGTGGGCAGGGCGCCGTGGGCATTGAATGCCGCACGGCTGACAGCGAAATTCACGCGCTGCTCAAGCCCCTGGATCACCGCGATACCGAGATCCGGGTGACTGCAGAGCGTGCCCTGAACAAGCACCTTAACGGTGGCTGCCAAGTGCCGATTGCCTGCTACGCCGTTCTGGAAGGTGAAAACCTCTGGCTGCGAGGCCTGGTGGGTGATCCGAGTGGCGGCTTGCTGCTGACCGCCGAGATTCGCGGGCCGCAAAGTGAGGCTGCCAGCCTGGGGGTAAAAGTGGCCGAGGAACTGCTGGAAAAAGGTGCCGGCGCCATTCTGCAAGCAGTCTATGGCGAGGTCGGTCCGCAGTGACAGCTTGGCGTGTGCTGCTGACCCGGCCGGCAGATGAGTCTGTCGCCCTCGCTGCAACACTGTCCGAGCAGGGGATCTTCAGCAGCAGCTTGCCCTTGCTGGAAATCGAAGGCCTACCCGCCACGGCCGAACAGCAAACAGCTTTTCGCAACCTTGACCGCTATTGTGCGGTGATCGTTGTCAGCAAGCCGGCTGCTCGGTTCGCACTGGGATTGCTGGCCCAATACGGGCCACGGATACCGGCTCAACCCTGGTTCAGCGTCGGTGCCGCGACGGCGCAAGTATTGGCCGGCCATGGCCTGGACGTCAGCTACCCCGAGAGCGGCGATGACAGCGAGGCCTTGCTTGAATTGCCCAGGTTGCGCGAGGCTATTGCAGGGCCCGATCCGCGCGTGTTGATCCTGCGGGGCGAGGGTGGGCGCGAGCTACTGGCTGAGCGTTTGCGTGACCAAGGTGCTAGTGTCGATTATCTGGAGTTGTATCGCCGTTTCCTTGCGGCTTACGACACTGGCGTGCTGACGCAACGCATCGACGCGGAACGCTTGAACGGCCTGGTGGTCAGCAGTGGGCAGGGTTTTTTACATCTGCAAGCTCTGGCGGGCGCCGACTGGCCGCGCGTTGCACAGATGCCGTTGTTCGTGCCCAGCCCGCGCGTCGCCGAAATGGCCCGTGCCGCTGGTGCAGAAAAAGTTGTGGATTGTCGCGGTGCGAGTGCCGCGGCTTTGCTAGTGGCGCTACGGAGCCAACCCGTTCCCACTCTCTAAACGCAAAGGATGGATACGTGAGCGAAACAGCCTTGCCTAAAGATGAAGCCCAGCCCGCGCTTGATGCGCCTGTTGAGACCCCAGTCACTGCGCCCCGCCGTGGTAACGGCCTGGCGATCCTGGCCTTGTTGCTTGGTGCCGCAGGCGTTGCGGCCGGTGGCTGGGGGATCTGGCAGGTCCGGGCCCTGCAAGCGAGCAGCCAGCAACAGCTGGGCCAGGTGCAAACCCTGGATGAACAATCCCAAGGCCTTAAGCAGAGCCAGCAGCAGTTGGCCGCACGCTTGGCGCAGTTGCCGGGAGCTGATGAGCTGGAAGAGCGTCGCCGTCTGGTAGCGCAACTGCAAGGTGATCAGCAGCGCTTGAGCCAGCGACTGGAAACCGTGCTGGGCGCGAGCCGCAAGGACTGGCGCCTGGCCGAGGCCGAGCATCTGTTGCGTCTGGCCAGCCTGCGGCTGTCCGCCTTGCAAGATATCAACAGTGCCCAGGCGCTGGTCCAGGGCGCTGATGAAATCCTTCGTGAGCAGAGCGATCCGGGTTCCTATGCTGCCCGTGAGCAGTTGGCCAAGAGCCTGGCGGCCCTGCGCAGCGTCGAGCAGCCGGATCGCACCGGGCTCTATCTGCAACTGGCGGCCCTGCGTGACCAAGTAGTGCAACTGGCCGCCACTTCTCCGGAATATCAGCTTCAGGACGCCCCCCCAGGACGCCCAACCACCGATGATGAAAGCCGTTGGAGTCAATGGTGGGAGCAGATATCCCGCTATTTTCGTATCGACTTCAACCCGGATGACAACATTCGTCCACTGCTTGCCGGCCAAGGCCTGAACCAGGTTCGCCTGGCCCTTAGCCTGGCGCTGGAGCAGGCGCAATGGGCTGCCTTGAATGGCGAGCCGGCGGTCTACACCCGTTCGTTGGGCGAGGCCCGAAGCGTCTTGCAGGACAACTTCAATCAGAACAACCCGCAAAGCCAGGCAATGCTGGCACGCCTTGCCGAGCTTGAGCCCAAAGCTGTTTCGGTGGTGACGCCGGACTTGGCCGCGAGCCTGTCTGCGGTGCAGGCTTACCTTGAACGTCGTCATCTGTCTGCCGATGAAGCCAAGGCTTCCGCTGGCACGCCGGCGACCCAGGAGTAAAGCCGATGAAGCGTTTCTACGTGATCCTGGTGCTTGCGATTGCAGTTGCCCTGGCGCTGGCTGTGGGCATTTCGAAACACACCGGTTATGTGCTGATTACTTATCCCCACGTGCTGCATTACGAGTCTGGGCTGTGGTCGACGTTAGTGGCGGTGTTCGTCATCGGTTTGGCGATCTATTTGATCAGGGTGCTCCTGAGCCTGATGACCACCTCCGGTGGGGTGGTCAACCCGTGGTCGCGGCGTAACCGCAGTCGTCGGGTTCAGATCGCTATCGAGCAGGGGCAGATGGACTTGGCAGAAGGGCGCTGGGCCAGCGCCGAACGTCATTTGCACCGTGCCGCTGAGGCCGAACGCCAACCTCTGCTTTACTACCTCGGCGCCGCGCGGGCGGCCAATGAGCAGGGTCGCTACGAAGAGTCGGATGGCTTGCTGGAGCGTGCGCTTGAGCGTCAGCCCCAGGCCGAGCTGGCGGTGGCCTTGAGTCACGCGCAATTGCAGGTGGACCGTGGCGATACCGAAGCTGCCCTGGTGACTCTGCAGGCCATGCATGAACGCCATCCCCATAATGCTCAGGTGTTGCGTCAGTTGCAGCGGCTTTACCAGCAGCGTGGTGAATGGTCGTCGGTGATTCGGTTGTTGCCGCAGTTGCGCAAGGACAAGGTGTTGCCGTCGGCTGAACTGGCAGACCTGGAGCGTCGGGCATGGGGCGAGAACCTGACCCTGGCAGCCCAGCGCGAAGAACAAGGCGAGGCAGGTCTGCAATCCCTCGAACGTGCCTGGCAGCAGCTGACCTCGGCGCAGCGCCAGGAACCGCAACTGGTGCTGGCCTATGCCGAGCAACTGCGCCAGCTGGGCGCGGATGCGAAGGCCGAAGAGGTGCTGCGTGGGACGCTCAAACGCGCCTATGACAGCCATCTGATCAGGCTTTATGGTTTGTTGCGCGGCGGTGATCCGGCGCGGCAATTGAAGTTTGCTGAAGGCTGGCTCAAGGACCATCCAGGAGATGCCAGCTTGTTACTGACCCTGGGTCGCCTGTGCTTGCAAAACAGCCTGTGGGGCAAGGCTCGGGACTATCTGGAAAGCTGTTTGCAGGTTCAGCGCAATCCCGAGGCCTGCGCCGAATTGGCACGGCTGTTAGCGCAGTTGGGCGACACCGAGCGCAGCAACCAATTATTTCAGGAAGGCCTGGGCCTGTTGGACAATCGCCTGCTGGCGTCACCGCTACCGGTGCCCGCGCGGGTTTGAAGTAGGAAGTAGCGCAGGGTTGGCTCAGAATTGTCTGGTGGCCAACCCTCAATACCGCCTGATAGGTGCGAATAAAACGGCTTGCAGGTAAATACCTACGCAGGCTTACGTTTAATCACCCTGATGCTGATGGGATATCCCTACGTTCTCGCGGAATCGTCTGCTCCAGCGCGTATTGAAAGGGGTAAGGCCTTTCCTCTACCGTAACTACCTATCTCTTGCGTTGCGGATAAACAATGTCTTTGGCCCCCTCACGCTCCTTGTTCTTCCTGGCGTTTTTGGCTGGTGCGCTGACCTTGGGCGCGTCCTTTTACCTGGAATACGAGGCTCTTTTGCGCCCTTGTTTCTTGTGCATGGTCCAACGAATTTCGCTGGCAGCTTTCACGCTGATCAACCTTGTGGCCGCGACTCATGGCCCCAAGCGCTCCGGCATCTATCTGTATTGGTTGGCGAGCATGGGGTGTGCATTGCTGGGCGCCATCACGGCGGTGCGTCAGGTGCTGTTGCAAAACACCCCTCCAGAGCAATTGCCCAACTGCTGGCCCAGCCTGCAATACATGATTGAAAACCTGTCGCTCTGGCAGGCGCTGAGGCTGACATTCAAGGGCACCGTCGATTGCGTGGAAATCAACTGGACGCTGTTCGACTTGAGCATTGCGGAGTGGAGCCTGTTGTTCTTCGTCGCGATGCTGATCCTGGGTAGTACGCAGTTTTTCCGGTTGGTATTCAGTCTGCGTCTAAGGATGGCGCAGCACTGATTGAGCACCACAGGTCTGTAGGCGGGATTAAACACTTGTATGAACTTTCTCTCCTGCGTACCTTGAAGCCATAGTCCTGCGGGCATAATCTGGCCCGCACGCGTTATTGAAACAGTTTGTTCGATGCGGCTTTGTCCGGTTGCCGCTTTAATCTTGAAGTGTTGCGCGGGCAAAGGACGGCACCGCCCATAAGGGAAGAGAGATCATCATGCTGGAAAGTTGTCAGAATGCTCAGGAACGTTGGGGTGGTGTGCACAAACTGATCGATGGTTGGTTGAAGGCGCGTCACGAACTGGTTCGAGCCTATGATGCTCTCGGTGCCAAGCCCGAAGCGCTAGCTGAGAATCGCAAGCTTTTGCAGGAGTTTTGTGGTGTCTTGGTGGATTACGTGTCAGCTGGCCACTTCGGTGTTTATGAGCAGTTGACCAAGGAAGCAGAAGCTTTCGACGATCAGCGAGGTCTTGACTTGGCTGAGACGATTTACCCACGCATCGACGTCATCACCGAAAAGCTCCTGGCCTTCAACGATCTTTGCGACAAGGGCGAGTGCGTTGCGGCGAAATTCAAAGAGTTGGGCGGTCTGCTCCATGAGCGCTTTGAGCTGGAAGATTGCCTGATCGAGGTGCTGCACAACGCCCACAAGGAAGAGCCGGTAACACAGGCTTGATAGGTCGCTGCAGGATCAAAAAGCGGTGCGCATTGCGCACCGTTTTTCGTTGAGTTCAGGCACTTGTGCCGAGCAGCTCAATTTCGAATACCAGCGGCGTGTAGGGTGCGATCAACTCGCCTGCACCGTCAGTGCCATAGGCTTGCGCCGATGGGATCACCAGGCGCCATTTCGCCCCGACCGGCATCTGTTGCAACGCGTTGCGCCAGCCAGTGATCACACTGTCCAGGCGAAACCATTGGGGCTGTGCGCTCTGATCGAAGATCGTCCCATCGGGCAGCCGCCCCACATACTTCACTTGAACTCGATCGTTGGGCCCCGGTTTTTTTCCGGCGCCGGGGGTCAGTTCGGTTAGCAAGATCCCGTCTGCCAATTCGCGCACACCGGTTTTGGTTTTTTCCGTGGTTAAAAAACGCTGTTCGGCGGCGAGTGCTTTTTCGCTTTGCGGAACTTGCGCCTCTGCTGTGCTCTGGGTTTCATGCTGAGCCAGGATCTGTTCAATGCGCGCGTCATCCAGAGCCAGAGGCTTGCCTTGATAGGCCTGCTTGAGCCCGTCGATCAAGGCCTGGATTTGCAGGTTGGGGACTTCCTGACGCAAGCGTTCACCCAGGCTGGCTCCTAGGCTGTAGGCGAGATCATGGCTGTCGTTAGACGGGGCTTGGTCATTTGCCTGGGCTGCGTAAATCGACAAACTCAACACTAAAAAAAGGTAACGCGACATGGGTGTTCTCCAGCCGAAAGTGCGTTGGATTATGCCAGTGTGAGTGCCCAAAAAGTGGAGCGGCTTTTTGTTATATCGATAAGAATTTTGAAGCTGTGCAACGCAAGGCATTCGATACTGTCAACATGCCCTAGCGGCGGCAAGAGCAGAGAGCTAGTATGAGCCGCACCCACGTCAGCCAGGAGGTAAACCATGTCGGCCAAACAGAAGCCTGTAAATACCCCATTGCACTTGCTCCAACAGCTATCGAGCAGCCTGCTCGAACATTTGGAAAGTGCGTGTTCCCAAGCCTTGGCTGATGCTGAGAAGTTGCTCGCCAAGTTGGAAAAACAACGCGGCAAGGCTCAGGAAAAACTGCACAAATCCCGCACTAAACTGCAAGACGCCGCAACCGCCGGCAAAGCCAAGGCACAAGCCAAAGCCAAGGGCGCAGTCAAAGAACTTGAGGACTTGCTCGACGCCCTCAAGGGTCGTCAGTCCGAAACCCGCACCTACATTCTACAACTCAAGCGCGATGCTCAAGAGAGCCTGAAATTGGCTCAGGGTATTGGTCGTGTGAAAGAAGCCGTCGGTAAGGTCTTGGGCTCCCGCGCACCGGCCAAACCGGCTGCGGCGAGCGCATCGAAAAAACCTGCGAGCAAAGCAGTTGCTGCCAAGGCGCCTGCAAAAGCTGTAGCCAAGCCTGCGGTTAAAGCACCAGCTAAAACTGCTGCCAAACCGGCTGCTAAAACCGCTGCTGCGAAACCAGCCGCCAAGCCAGCTGCTAAAACCGCTGCTGCAAAACCGGCCGCCAAGCCAGTTGCTAAAACCGCTGCTGCGAAACCAGCCGCCAAGCCAG